>JBDTTY010000372.1:0-3536 GCA_040007975.1 Betaproteobacteria bacterium
GAATGTCGTCACCATAGCTCGTGAGGTTGCCCGAGATCGTCGTCGGCGCGTTCTTGCCGCTGTTGCTGATGACAATGCCACCGCTACTGTTCTTGTTGGTGTCGGCGACCACATTGCCGCCGATCGACATGCCGCCGGCGCCCGAATTCGACAGCGCCACGAATCCGCCGCCGCCCACTGCCGCGGTAATCGTCAACGACTTGGTCGACGTCACCTGCAGCACACTTTCCGTCGGATTGGTGGCGTGATTGATCGTGCTGTTGATCGTGACGTTTTCGCCATTGATGATGGCAAAAGTTGTAGTAGAGATACTGGACGGCTGGCTTCCGGGCGTCAGCGCGTTGATCAGGACGTCGCCTGTGGCTGTGGCGTAGGGAGCATTAACGTACAGGAGACCCAGCGCCTTGTTGGTCGTGTAACCCGAAATGACGTTGTACAACTCCGTCTTGGCACCCGACGTGTAGGTCGCCGTGACGATGCCCGCATCGGCAAAGAGTCCGACTAACACATTGGAGTCACCCGCCGTGCCACTGCGAATTCCATTGGCGGCGAACAATGCAATGGCACCGGGTGCAGAAATCGATCCGGTGTTGACGACCGTGCTGCCTGCCGACGCAATTTCCCAGTTGCCGGGTAGCGTTCCGATGTTGAAGCTGCCCAGGCCGCCAAGAGTCGTGCCGGAGACCTCGACCAGCCGATTGACCGTGGTGCCGGCCACCCCGTTGACGGTGTCCGTCGCATTGGTGGCGCGCAATCCGGCAATCGCAATGGCAGTACCTGCAAACTGGTTGCCAGAATCGCTATTGACGATGTCACCGCCAGCAAGAAGGATGTAGGTTGCAGGGAGATTGGCCGTCAGGCTGCCGTTGATGGCGCCGTTGACGGTAACCGTCGATTGCCCGCCGGTGACGTCGATGTAGGATTTGCCGGACGAATTGTTGCCGACGAAATCGTACTTGGCGGTCGCGTTGTTGAGATCGGCGCCGATCAGGCCGATACCGGACGGAGCCGCAATCTGGCCGCCAGCGCCAACGACGATGCCATTGCCGTTCGCGACGTAAAGCGCAGGCGCAAAGCCTATTGCGGTGTTGGACTCCAACTTGCCGAAAATCTGCGACGCGCTACCGCTGGCGTCGATATTGAGGACGGCGCCGCCCGGCATGGCCGACGTGAATATCAAGCGTGCGTTGGCGCCCAAATTAAATCCCGCAGGATTGGTGGGGTCCACCGGTGCACCGGCGCCACCCCACTGGATGACCACGCGGGGATTGACGCCGATGCCAATACCGATAGCGCCAACGGAGACGAGGCCGGTGATCGGCGAACCAACGCCGCCGTAACTGGTGGTTGCGCCTGGGCTCACTGCTACCACAATTCCTGCGCCCGGCATCTGGTTCGGCGTCGGCGCCGCGAACGCAGTCGAGCCCAGAACGACGGAAATCGCCGCGACGACCGGCTTGAGACTGAATCGGGTTTGGACAGCATCTTCCATGGAGGTCTCCTTGTTGTGATGGTCAGAGTCGGCCGATCAGTCGCCGCTGCCCGCTGCGCAAGCCGCATGTCGCAAAATACTACTCCTTATCGATAGCGTGGCGGTGGAAGTCGACGTAGCCGCGCCATTTGCGACCACAACCATAGGAACTGGACAGCAAACACCCACGCGCCGTCATCGCCCAGCCGCCTCACCCCTTAAACGCAAAAGGCGCCCGTAGGCACCTATTGCATGTTGCGGTGTTGCGATTCGACCAGCTGCAAACCGGCAGGAAGCCCGGGCAGACTGGCCATGTTGACATTAAACAGCCGATTGACCTTGGCCGTCGATTGGCCGCCCATGACGTCGACGTACCCGATTCCCGTCGAACTGTTGGCGACGAACATCGCCGGCGCAACGGTGCAGATGGCGCAGCCACCCCATGACAACGCCGTGGATTCGAGACTGCCAAAAATCTGCGACGCGTTTCCGCTGGCGTCGATGTTCAATATGGCCGAACCCGCGGCCGGCGAACCGAAGATGAGCTTGGCGTTCGAACCCAGGTTGAAGCCACTGGCATTGGTGACATCCACGGGCGCACCCGCGCCGCCCTACGTGATGACGGCCATCCCGGACACGTCGATGCGCGCGCCGCTGACAAGGCCGATGATCGACGTGGTCACCGGAATGGGATCGCTGCCATTGACCTGGAGCTGGTCGCCCGAGCCCAGCGTCGTCAGCGTGCCGGCACCCGGCATCTGATTGGGTGTAGTGGCTGCAAATGCACTAGCTGCCATCAATGCCAAGCCGACCGCAGCGGCAATCGGTGTCCTTGCAAAGTTGCTTCTGATGGATTGATTCATGATCATGGGCTCCTGACTGGATGGCGCCCAATAAATTTGCGTCTATTCAAACCCAAATATCATCGTTGATGTCACTGCTGAGTTGCGATCGACAGGGGCGATTGCGCGAGGTTTTTGCTCGGATCGCGCCGGAAATCAGACGCTTTTCCCGGTCCATCGACGCGCCAGGCGCTGCGACGGCAGTTCGACCCAGCGCCATGATGCGGCGCTGACCGCCACCACCGCCACCAACGCCAGCAGCAGCCCGAGCGGGTAGCCGGTCCAAGGGTAAAGAAGCGTCAGCGCCAGCAACCCAAGCCCGCCATGATTGAGGTAGAGCGAATAGCTGATGCGGGAGAAAAATTCCATGATTCGACCGAGTCGTATCCGGCTATCCAGCAACAGCAGGACCACGAAGCAAATCCATGCGTACGCATAGGAGACGCCGTATTCGCTCAGCGTAAAGGGCGGCTGCAGCACGATGTCGCGGATACCGCGCAAGAACAGCACCGCAAATGCCAGCGACGCAACGGCAAAAAAACGATTGCCGATCCGGTCCGCCCAACGCAAGTAGACAAGGCTGCCAAGGAACAGGAACGTGACATACGTCAGATTGACGGCGAGCAGAAAAAACATCCAGTGCACGCGGGCAAATATCTGGACGAACAACAGGAAACCGAACGCGATCACGATGGCGAGGTGCGCGCGCTTCTGGAACAGCGGCAACAACAGCGCGACGTGCAGATAAAACAGTACCTCGATGATCAGTGTCCATGCGACGCCATTGATCGGCGGGGTCCCCACCAGGTAATTGGAGAGCGTCATCGCCGCCAGGATGTACGGTGCCGGATTGGGCTTGGCGAGCACCTCGGACACGGCATAGGCGCGTAGCGCCGGCGCCGTACTGAAGGCCAACACTGCAGTATAGGCAAGCAGCAACAGCACGATCGACATCCACAGCGGCGGAAAGATGCGCAGTGCGCGACGGATGACAAACTCGCGGCGCGTTTCGCGCTGCGCCACGTACACGATGACAAATCCGCTGACCATGAAGAACAGCGCAACGGCCAGGCCGCCACCATGCATCATGATGTGCAGCGGATCGAAGAACCAGCGGTCGGCCATCACGGCCGGCTTCCAGACCACCGCATTGCGCTGCAACCACATGCCGACCAGATGGTCGTAAATGACCAGCAGCGCCGCAGCGCCGCGCATCAGCGCGA
>JBDTTY010000373.1:0-3522 GCA_040007975.1 Betaproteobacteria bacterium
GGGCTTGCCGGAGAGCTGGCCGAGTGGTCGAAGGCACTTGACTCGAAATCAAGCAGCTCCGCAAGGGGCTCGGGGGTTCGAATCCCTCGCTCTCCGCCAAGACCAACGCTAAAACGCCAAGCTATGGACTGGCTTGGCGTTTCCACGATGACATCGTTGACCGACTCCGGCGCAAGTCGGGCGGTCCCCCCCTTTGCGTCGGGCTGACGTTTCGGTCGTCCGGCAAGCGACGGGGCAACATAGCGGAACCCTGATCGCCGCTCCCGGGGTACGATTTAGGTCGTGAAACCAACCCATATTCGTCGGATCGTTCGATGAGCCGTTTCCTGGCCACCATAGGGATTTTCGGCACTCTGGCATGGCTTGCCGTGATTGCGTGGATTTTCGGCGGTCGCATGTCCGAAATCGGGAAGCTCAATCCCAATGAGATCGGGGATTTTCTGGCGGGTTCGCTCGGTCCGCTCGGCATTCTCTGGTTGATTCTTGGATTCTTTCAGCAGGGGCAGGAATTGCGTGACACGGCGCGTGCGCTTCACCTGCAATCCGAACAGTTGCGGGTCGCAGTGCAGGAACAGCGCGAACTCCTGATCGCAACACGCTCGCATGTCGAGGCCGACCGTGCGGCGGTGGCACTCGCACGCGAACAGCAGCAGCAACTGCTGTTGCCGCGCTTCGTTTTTCTCAATGTCGGATTGACCGGCAACACCTTGCATTTCGATCTGCGCAATCTGGGAGCCAATGCGAGCGACGTGCATTTTGTTGCCGTGCCGGCGCAAGCAACTTCGCCGTCAAGTGAATTGCCGGTGGTGATGACCGGGTTGCCGTATCCGTGCACACTTGTCTGCGCATCGGGCCATCCGATTGCGGGCGATCCGTTGGTCGTTGGCTATCGGGATCTCGTCGGGCATCATGGCAGCGCGCGTTTTACATTTGCGTTTGACGCCGCAGGCAAGCTTCTCGACATCGTTGCAACCGGAGATTGAGTCGATGGAGCGTCGCACGATGATCAAGCTGGCCGCTGCCGGACTCGCCACGCTTTCCCAAGCGGGTACTAGCGCGGCACAACAGCCGCGTCAGTCGCCACAAGGCGGCGCGCTCGATGAGTCCACGGTGGCACAACTGCAGGCAGACATGCGTTCGGGTGCGCGCACGTCGATGTCGATCGTGCAGCTCTATCTCGCGCGGTGCGATGCGATCGACACAGCAGGTCCGACGATCAATTCGATCATCGAGCGCAATCCTGATGCGCTGGCCATCGCGGAAGCGCTCGATCGCGAGCGACGGGATCAAGGCGAGCGCGGCCCGCTGCACGGCATTCCCGTCTTGTTGAAGGACAACATCGACACCGCAGACAAGATGCGCACCAGCGCGGGTTCGCTGGCATTGGCGGAGTCCTTTGCCCCACGTGACGCGCACGTGGCCGCGCGATTGCGTGCGGCCGGTTGCGTGATCATGGGCAAGACCAATCTATCGGAGTGGGCCAACTTCCGCGGCGCGCGTTCGACCAGCGGGTGGAGTGGACGCGGCGGACAGACGCGCAATCCTTACGCACTCGATCGCAATACCAGCGGCTCGAGTTCGGGGTCGGGTGCGGCCATCGCCGCCAACCTGTGCGCGATCGCCGTGGGCACGGAAACCGATGGTTCGATCGTGAGTCCGTCGTCGGTCTGCGGGCTGGTGGGGTTCAAGCCCACGGTCGGGCTCGTGAGTCGTACGGGCATCATCCCAATCGCCAGCAGTCAGGACACGGAGGGTCCGATGACGCGTAGTGTGGCCGACGCGGCAGCGTTGCTGAGCGCATTGGCCGGACCCGATCCACGGGACCCGATCACGGCGACAGCACAAGGTCATCGGCACGTCGACTATACAAAATTTCTCGATCCCGCCGGATTGAAGGGTGCGCGCATTGGTGTCGCCCGCGACTTTTTCGGCGTCAATGATCGTCTCGATCGGGTGATTGCAGACGCCATCGCGGCGATGAAGGATGCAGGCGCGGTGGTGATCGATCCGGTGCGCATCGCGCATCTGTCGAAGCTGGGCGAGCCCGAACTCGAAGTGCTGTATTTTGAATTCAAGGCGGGACTCGACGCGTATCTGCGTGACGCCGGTGCCGGTGCATCCGTCCGCTCGATGGCGGAGTTGATCGCGTGGAACGAACGCAATGCCGCCAGTGAGTTGCAGTATTTCGGCCAGGAGCGTTTGACCACCGCATATAAGAAGGGGCCGCTGACCGATCCCGGCTATCGCCGCGCCGTGGCCAAGTGTCGCCAATATTCACGCACCCTTGGCATCGATGCCACGTTGGCCAAGCACCGGCTCGACGCCTTGGTGGCGCCCACCGGTGGCCCCGCGTGGCTCACCGACTACATCAATGGCGATCACTACGTGACCAGTTGCTCGGAGCCGCCCGCCGTTTCCGGCTATCCGCACATCACGGTGCCCGCAGGATTCATTTCGGGTCTGCCGGTCGGCGTGTCCTTCTTCGCCTCGGCATGGAGCGAACCTGCACTGCTCAAACTGGCCTACGCGTATGAACAGGCCACCAGGATGCGGCGACCGCCGCAGTTTCTGGCCACGGCGCCGATCGTCTGATCATGCAAATACCGGGACGAAAAAACGGCGACCTCGCGGGCCGCCGTTAAACGACATGGTCAGGGGTCGGGATGCCCACCCGCCCCGATCTGCCCGGTCAGGGTGACGTACGGGCGTAGTAGCCGACGCCCTCGAAAACCCATGACGGGAAGGTTGCCTGCACGTAGGTCTTTTCCGCGTCGGAGATCGTATAGAAGTGATAGGTCCCGGTGTTGAAGCGATAAACCGGCGACGTGGCCGGTTGACTGGCCGGGTACGTGAAGAACGCCTTGCCCTCCAGAATCCAGGTCGGGAACGTGGCCAGCACGTAACTCTTTTCCGCTTCCGAAATCGTATAGAAGTGGGTGGTGCCCGTGTTGAACCGGTAAACCGGCAACGTGTTGGCGACCTGGGTCGGGAACGCGTAGTAACCGATCCCTTCGTATTTCCACTGCGGAAACGTCGCGATCACGTAGGCCTTTTCCGCCTCGGAGATCGTGTAGAAGTGATACGTCCCGGTGTTGAATCGATACAGCGGTGACGCCAGTCCGACCGGCGCCGCGTTGACTACCTGTGACAGCGGCGAACTGGCCGACGCAGTATTGCCGGAATCGCCGCTATAGCTGGCGCCAACGCTGTGGACGCCCGCCGTCAGCGTATTGGTCGTGCATGCCGCCGTGCGCGTGTTGCCGGTTCCGGCGAGCGCCACCGCGCCGCAACCGGCGATCGGGGTGCTGCTGTCGGCAAACGCGATGCTGCCCGTCGGATTCGTGCCCACGACAGTTGCGGTGAACGTGACGTTGGCGCCGGCGGTGGACGGATTGGCCGAGCTCGCCAGCGTCGTCGAGGATCCACCCGGTGGCACCGGACCGCCACCCTTCGCCGACAGTACCGCAGCGTACGCGTCGATGATGCCCGCCCCGCAGATCGCCGTCGTGCAATTGCGCGCCG
>JBDTTY010000374.1:0-3509 GCA_040007975.1 Betaproteobacteria bacterium
GCCATGGGCACGTTTCTCGATCAGGCCGCTGGTGGCCAGCACCGCGAGGTGCTTGGACACGTTAGCTTGACTGCACCCGAACTCTGCCGTCAGTTCGCCGACATTGCGCTCGCCATCGCGCAGCGCATTCAGGATCTTGAGACGCATTGGCACCGAAAAAGCGCGGAAAAAGGCCGCGACTTGTTCAAGCGCCTGATCATTCATGCCCTGCATCTGTGCACCCCCCTGATTGGTCACGAGCGGACTATCCTAACGGACAATTGTGCTTGACTTAATAGCTATATAGCGATATATTATACGAAGATTCGAGATGGTTGTAAAGCAGCCACCCGCATCGATGCACGCGCTCCCGGTGCAGTCCCCACCCGTTGACAGGAGTTTCGTTGATGTTGCGCAGTTTGCTGCTGGTTGTCGCTGCTTCGGTGGCGCCCGTCGTGGCCGCCGCAGCGGCGATCGAACTTGCCACCCACGTGGTGCAAGCCACCGGCGGCAATCGAGCTTACGTGGCCGACGGTGTGGTCGAGGCCACGCGGCAGACCGTCATCGCGGCACAGATTCCCGCGCGCATCGTGGACATGAAGGTCCGTGCAGGAGACGTCGTCAAATCCGGCCAGGTATTGGTGCGTCTGGACAGTCGCGCAGCGGTCGGCGAACTGGCGTCCAGCGAGGCACTCGCCGCGTCGGCCAAGGTGCAACTCGACGCCGCCAGGCGCGACTATGAACGCAGCGAACGCCTGTATGCGCAAAAGTACATCAGCCAGGCTGCGATGGACCAAGCGGAGGCCAAATGGAAGTCGGCGGAGGCGCAAGTTCGCGCCACGCTGGCGCAGGCAGGTATCGCATCGACCCAGTCCACGTTCACGACGCTGGTGGCGCCGTACGCAGGCGTAGTCGCCGTCGTCAATGCGGAGCAGGGCGACATGGCCGCGCCGAGCGTGCCGTTGCTTACGATATACGACCCGTTGCAGTTGCGGGTCGTGGCCAATGTGCCGGAAGGCCAAGCCGGTGCGATCGACGCCTCGCGCAAGGCGAAGATCGAGTTGTCGGCGGGAGCGACCGGGTCTCTGCTGATCGACGCCATCGCGCTGCAAGTGCTGCCGACGGTGGATGCAACGACCCACACGCGTCAAGTGTGGTTAGTGTTGCCGGAAGGAAATTCGACTGTTGCGCCCGGGATGTTTGCGCGCGTCCAGTTGCCGCTGACGGGCACGATGGCACCGACGTTGACCGTTCCCGCACGTGCCATCGTGCGCCGACCGGAATTCAATGCCGTTTACGTTGTTGCCGGCGACGGCAAACCACAGCTGCGGCAGGTGCGCCTCGGGCGCACCCATGGCGACAAAGTTGACATCGTTGCCGGGATTACGGTCGGTGAGCGGATCGCGCTCGACCCGGCCGCGGCAGCACGCCAATGAGCAATCAGGCGCCCGAAGTCGAGAGGCTCGGCGCGTCGGGCCGCATCGCGCGCTATTTCATGAGCGCGCGCATCACGCCGTTGTTGGCATTGGTGGCGTTGCTGCTGGGTGTGTTTGCGGTGATTGTGACGCCGCGCGAAGAAGAGCCCCAGATCAATGTGACGATGGCCAATGTGCTGATTCCGTTTCCGGGCGCATCAGCGAGCGACGTGGAGCAAATGGTCGCGGCGCCAGCGGAGCAGGTGATCAGTCAGATTGCGGATATCGAACACGTGACATCGGTCTCGCGTCCGGGCATGGCAGTGCTCACCGTCCAATACAAGGTCGGCGTTCCGCGCACTGAGGCGCTGGTACGTCTCTACGACACGATTCTGTCCAATCAGGATTGGCTGCCGGCCAATCTCGGCACGTTGCAGCCGATCGTCAAACCGAAAGGCATCGATGATGTGCCGATCGTGGCGCTGACACTATTCGCCAAGGACGCGAACACCGGTACCGCGGATCTTGAGCGCGTCGCCCATGCGACCGAGGTCGATTTAAAGCGGGTTGCCGGCACGCGTGACGTGCGCACGATCGGCGGGCCAAAGCGCGCACTCAACGTGTACCTCGACCCGGCGCGGATGGCCGCTGCTGGTGTGACCGTGGCGGAGATCCGCGGTGCGCTGCAATCGGCAAATAGTGGTGCAACGGTCGGCACGATCGTGGCCGACAATCGCGCAATCTTGGTGGAAGCCGGCGCCTACTTTCGCGACGCGCGTGACTTGGGCAGCCTGATCATCGCCACGCGCAACGGCGCCCCGATTTTTCTTGAGCATGTCGCGCAAATCGACGATGGAGCGCCGTCACCCGAGCAATACGTCTGGCATGGCGTGGCCGGCAAGGATGCGCGCGAATTCGCGGCGGTGACGATTGCGATCACCAAAAAGCCCGGCGAAAACGCGGTGACCGTTGCCAGTGCATTGATCGCACGCGTTGCCAACCTTCGCAATACGGTGATTCCGGCCGACGTCGGCGTCGAGATCACCCGAAATTACGGCGCCACCGCCAACGACAAGGCGATCAAGCTGATCGAAAAGCTGGTATTCGCGACCGCGTGCGTCGTGATTCTGGTGCTGGTGGCGCTCGGTCGTCGGGAGGCGATGATCGTCGGAGCTGCGGTGATCCTGACGCTGGCCACCACGCTTTTCGCATCATGGGCATGGGGTTTCACGCTGAACCGTGTGTCGCTGTTTGCATTGATATTTTCGATCGGAATCCTGGTTGACGATGCCATCGTCGTCGTGGAAAACATCCATCGGCATCGCGATATCGCTCCTGGACGCCCACTGACCGAGATCATTCCGCGCGCCGTCGACGAGGTTGGTGGTCCGACCATTCTGGCCACGCTGACGGTGATCGCCGCTTTGCTGCCCATGGCCTTTGTGTCCGGCTTGATGGGACCGTACATGAGTCCGATCCCGATCAATGCGAGCATGGGCATGCTCATTTCGCTGGTGGTGGCATTTGTCGTCACCCCGTGGCTTGTGCGGATCTGGCTGCGCCCCGGCGTTGCGGGTATCGCGCACGATGGCGTGTCACGGCGTTTGCAGCCACTCTTCGAGCGGCTCTTTGCACCGTTCATCGATGATGCAAGGGGAGGGCGCAATCGCGCCCGCCTGTGGCTCGGAATCGCAATTGTAATTGTCGGTTCGGTGGCGCTGCCGGTGTGGCAGCTCGTCGTACTCAAGATGCTGCCATTGGACAACAAGTCGGAATTTCAGGTGGTGGTCGACATGCCTGCCGGAACTCCGCTTGAAGAAACGGCGGCAACGCTGCGCGAGATGGGCCGGATGTTGGCTGGCGTGCCTGAAGTGCTGCACTATCAGGCCTACGCCGGTACCGCAGCGCCGATCAATTTCAATGGTCTCGTCCGGCAGTACTACCTGCGTACCGGCGATGAGCTGGGCGACATCCAGGTCAACCTGGTCGACCGTGCGCACCGCCACGATCAGAGTCATGCCATTGCCACCCGCGTTCGACCGGCGTTGACGGCGATCGCCGCGGCGCATGGAGCGCGCGTCAAGGTGGTCGAGGTGCCGCCAGGGCCGCCTGTGC
>JBDTTY010000375.1:0-3492 GCA_040007975.1 Betaproteobacteria bacterium
CGATGTGCAAAACAACATGCGCATCGCACAGGAGGAGGTCTTCGGTCCCGTGCTGTCGGTCATTCGCTTCGACACCGAGGAAGACGCGATACGCATAGCCAATGACACGCAATTCGGCCTGGCCGCGGGCATCTGGACCAGCTCGCTGCGGCGTGCACTGGTGATGGCCGATCGTGTCCGGGCCGGTACCGTGTGGGTCAACAATTATCGGATGACCAGCACGACATCGCCGTTTGGCGGCTTCAAGATGAGTGGCACGGGGCGCGAAGGGGGCATCGCCGGCATGCGCGAATATCTGGAGATCAAGAGTGTGTGGATCTCGACCGACACCGAATTTCCCAATCCATTCGTGCGGCGCTGATGCGTTTGACGCGCCGGGATCGGACAGCGGGTTGCAGTGGGCATCCGCATGAGCCACGCACGCGGCGTGATTGCAATCAGCGTGCTAGATTGCGACCCAACCAGCGGGGGAGAACGGCTTGGCAATAGGGCGACGGACCACGACGGAACGCACGCGAGGCGGTCGCGTCGACAACCAGATTTCGGATTTCGTGCCACGCTACTACCAAGTCTATACGGTGGTGCAGCAGCGGCTGCGCGAGGGCGAGTGGACGGCGCAGGCGCCGATGCCGACGGAGCAGGAATTTGCCGCGTCGTTTGGCGTGTCGCGCGTGACCATTCGCAAGGCGCTGAGCATGCTGGAGGAGCAGCGGCTCATCACACGCCATCAGGGTCGCGGCACGTTCGCGCTGCCCACGCCGCGCCGCCAAAGCCGCGCCAATTTCGGCGGCTTCCTGGAAAACGTCGTCGACTTCGAATTGAACACCAAGGTGCGGGTGTTGTTCTTCGCCAAGATCGTGCTGCCGGAGGACATCGCCGCGGTGTTGGGTTGCGCGGCCGGCGCGAGGGGGCTCAAAATCGTCCGCGTGCGCAGCGACAGCAAGTCGCCGTTTTCGCACACCACGTGTTACTTGCCGGAACCCGAAGCCGATCTGGTCACCGAGGAAGCGCTGGGCAATCGAACCGTGATCGCGATTCTTGGCGCAGCGGGAGTTTCCACGGCCACGGCCGAACAACGGCTGTCGGCGATCGTGGCGGGCGTTGAAGTCGGCAAGTTATTGAAGATCGAAGTCGGGGCACCACTGATCAGCATGACGCGGCTGGTGCGCAACGATCAGGATCGCCCGGTGGAGTTCATCGAAGCCTTGTATCGCCCGGACAAATACGAGTATCGAGTCAACCTGTCGCGCGATGAGGACAACGCAGCGCCGCGCTGGATCGTCAAGAACTGAGCGTCGAGTCGGCGACGGACCCTTCCGGTAGCCCGGGAACGGCGGGAACTTCGTGCTAGAATTTTTGGACTTCGCCCCGTTGCGGCACGCCGCGATCAGCCCACATCAGCAGCCTATGCGGCGCGTCGCGCCGTCCTCCACTCATGTCCACCGTCATCGCTCCCAAGCAGCTTCATATCGCGTTGCGCAAGTCGGCGCTGTCGCTGTGCCACGCACAGTACATCCGCGGTCGACTACTGGAACTCTATCCTGACTGCGACATCACGTTGCGCGGCATTTCGACGCAAGGCGACCGTGTGCTTGATCAGCCCTTGGCCGAAATCGGCGGCAAAGGTCTTTTCATTCAGGAGATCGAGACGGCCATGCTCGAAGGTCGTGCCGACATGGCCGTGCATTCGTTGAAAGACATGCCGATGGAGATGTTCGACGGCTTCACGATTGCCGCGGTACCCGTCCGTGAAGATCCGCGCGATGCATTGGTATGCAACAACTATGCGTCGATTGCAGCGTTGCCGCCCGGGGCGGTCGTCGGCACTGCAAGCTTGCGCCGCGAAGCGCAATTGCGCGAAATCAATCCGTCACTCAACATCCGGATGCTGCGCGGCAACGTCAACACGCGCGTGCGCAAGCTGGACGAAGGCCAATACGACGCAATGATCCTTGCGGCCGCCGGACTCAATCGGCTGGAGCTACATCATCGGATCACGGCCCTGCTCGAGCCGGAATCGTTTTTGCCGGCCGTGGGACAGGGCGCGTTGGCGTTGGAATGCCCGACGTCGCGCCCGGACATCATCGCGCTGTTGCAACCGCTGATTCACATGCCGTCGTTGCTGGCCATCACGGCCGAACGCGCTTTTTCGCGCGCGCTGTCCGGCAGTTGCCACACGCCGCTTGGCGGCTATGCGATGTTCCGCGGTAGCGAATTATGGTTGCGCGGGCTATTGGCCACGCGCGATGGCACCGACGTGCTGCGTGGCGAACGGGCAGTGGCGCTCGACGCGGAGCACGGCGACCCTGCCACCGCCGACGCGTTGGGACGCGCGCTGGCCGACGAATTTCTGGCGCGCGGCGCGCAGCGTTTTCTCGCCAGCTGAACGGTCTTCACTGTTTCGGCGCGTCGTCTGCCATGTAGGCGCGCACGATGGTCTTGAAGTCGACGTCGGCCTTCATGCCAAGCGACTTGCCCAAGCCCGGCGCAAAATTCGACGGCCATGTCGACACGAGCTTGTCGATTACCGGATCGAATTTCCATTCAACACGATCCGCAACGGCATCACCCGCTACGTCGCGCAACGCGTCCACCATGGCACCGACGCCGATGCACAGTCCAGGTACGTTGATGGAGCGCGTGTAGGTAAATGCGGATGCCGGCGCTTCGTGTCCGACGATCAGATTGTCGATCACCGCGCGCGGTGACTGCACCCACATGGCGGTGCTTGGCGCGACCGGGCAAATGCCCACCACGCCGGCCAGTGGTTCGCGAATGATGCCGCTGGCAAATGACGACGCAGCCTTGTTGGGCTTGCCGGGGCGCACCGTGACGGTGGGCAGGCGCAGCGAACGGCCGTCGATGAAGCCCTTGCGCGTCATGTCGTAGACCAGGAATTCACCCATGGCCTTTTGTGCGCCGTACGAACCCTGCGGGGTGACGACCGCGTTGTCGGGGACAGAGTCGGGCAGTGGACCACCAAACACGGCCAACGAGCTGGTGAACACGAATTTGGGGGGTGCGCTCAGCGTGCGGCATCGTTCAAGCAGCGCGCGCGTGGCGTCGAAATTGACACGCATGCCGATGTCGAAATCGGCTTCGGCCTGGCCGCTGACCACCGCGGCCAGATGAAAGATCGAATCGGTCTCCCGCGTGACGGCACGCGCAATGGTGGCCGGGTCGGCAAGATCGCCGGTGATCGACGTCACGCGCGGGTCGTCGATAGTGGCGGCAGCGATGACGTCGAGCAATACTACCGACGCGATGGTGCGCGACTGCCCGCGGGCATCGGTGAGGGTGCCGCGTTCGAGCAACTTGCGGGCAAGACGGGTACCGAGGAAGCCGGCGCCGCCGGTGATCACGATGCGCATGGGATGGAATCCGTTGAGGTAGACCGCGCTATGATAATCGTCCCGTCCACCATGTCGAGGACCTGACGATGTCGAGACCCATTCATTTCGAGATTCATGCCGCCGACACCGGGCGCGCGAT
>JBDTTY010000376.1:0-3483 GCA_040007975.1 Betaproteobacteria bacterium
CCCCGGGGATCGGGCACGACGTCTCGTTGGACCGCCGTCCCGCGTGCGCCTTCGTCGGTCGACGCTACGCGGAAGTCAAGTGACGTTGCGCGTCACTCCTGACGGCAAAGCTGGATGCAATCAATACCAATTGTTTGATCTTGCGAAGAATTACGCAGATTCCATAGGCGTCGGCAAGCGTCTGTAGGCGAGGATTCAGCCTCGCACAACGGATTGTACGTTCGAGCCTGCGAGGCTTTAAGCCTCGCCTACGGGTTTCTAGCCGGCCGACAACTCCAGCCGCACGCCCGCCACCTCGAACGTGTCACCCGGATGCAGCGGCGACCCATCGGCGGCCACCGGTGCTCCATTGATGCGAGGTGGCTCGGCGCCTTCGATGGGGATCAGGCGAAATCCATCCGCTGTCTTGCGCACGACGGCCACCTGCATTCCCACCCGGCCGACCGACAGTTGATCGTTGGGAAACGGCACGGAACGACCGGTGCTGGGCCCGGACAACACGCGCACGGACGGGACCTTGGGCGCGTGAACCGGAGCGTCGGGCGCCGGCGTAACCGCGCGTGCGCCCAGCGGCATTGTCCGCGACAGCGGGTCCGGATCAGCAGTCGCGCCTGGCGCGGTGCGCGGCAACGGCGCATCGCCGGTAAACGTCGCGCGAGGCGGTGTCGATGGGCGAATCGGCGGCTGCGGCGACACGCGCGCCGTACTGGACGATTTAGCTGGCCATAGCGGTGGCTGCGGCGCCACGCGTGCAGTACTACTGGGCATGCCCGCTGGTTCGGCGGCGAGCGCGCCGGCGCGCCGCGCGGACTCGTTATAAGACTCGGCGGTCATGCGCGGCAAGCGCTCGGGCACCGGTGGCGTCGACATCGGAGTCGGCGTCGCGGTAATTTCACGCTCGATGTCGTCCCCGACCAGCGCTGCGCCGGGACCTGCAAACGCCGGTCGCCCGGTGTTGACGCTGGCCATCGGCACGGCCGACGTGCCGCGCACCGGATCGACCCGTTCATTCAAGCCGCGCAACTGATTGCGCACCATGTCGGGCGGCAACGGATCGACACGCGCATCGTCATCGGCGAAATAGGTCAGGCGCTGGCGGCCGATGTCGATCTGGTCGCGATCGTTCAAGAAATGCTTGCCGGCGGCCCTGCCGTTGACGAGCGTGCCGTTGGTGCTGCCTAGATCTTCAAGGAAGGAATCGGCCAGGATGGTGACGACGGCCGCATGCTCGCCCGAGACGGCGGGATACGGCAGGCACACATCGTTGTCGGCGCGGCGGCCAATCGTGATGCGTTCCTTGTGGAGCGGCAGGTGCAACAGTGTGCCATCAGCGAGGTAGAGGACGAGCTTGCCCATGGGGTGGCGCTAGCCTTTTTTACGCGCGAGCCAACGTTGCGCCCAGCCGGTGACGGGCAAAAACTCGGGCGGCACGCGCACGATGATCACGGAAATGTTGTCGCGTCCGCCATTTTGGTTGGCGAGGTCGATCAGGTCGGCGACGGCTTCGGCCAGATCGCTGCGCTTTTCGTCTACCACCGAGTGGATGACTTCAGGCTCGACCATGTCAGTAAGACCGTCCGAGCAGAGCAGATAGATGTCGTTGGCCTCGATCCGGTACTCGGAGATCTCGGTGGGCACGATGGCCTCGATGCCCAACGCGCGCGTGACGAGATTCTTGTTGAGCGAATAACGGGCCTGCTCGGGCGTGAGTACGCCGCTGTCGATCTGTTCCTGCAGCAGCGAGTGGTCGCGCGTGAGTTGCTCGAATTTTTCGCCACGCAGCCGATAGCAGCGCGAGTCGCCGATGTGACCGATGGACACGCGGTTGCCGCAAAAAACGGCGGCGACGATCGTGGTGCCCATGCCGGCACATTCCGGGCGCGCCTGCGCCGCTTCGTAGATGCCTTTGTTGGCCGACGCGATCGTCTGCTGCAGCAGTAGCGCACCGTGGGTCAGGCCACTCTGGATGTCGATCTTGGAGAGTTCGCGACCCGATTTGAGCTCCGGCATCATGCCGTTGGAGACCATGTTGACCGCGATGCCGCTGGCCACTTCGCCGGCGCTGTAGCCCCCCATGCCGTCGGCCAGCACGGCGATGCCCGCCTCACCGTCGACAAAGATGGAGTCCTCGTTGTGCGCGCGGACCATGCCCGGGTGCGAGAGGCTGGCGATATCGAGAGGAACGGTGTCCGGCATGGCAGGCAAGGGCAAGTAAAAGGCGATCCAGCGAGTTTAGCGGCAAGCGGCAGCCGATGGGAGCTTGTCCTAAGCATTCGGCGTGCCCGCGCCATGCCGGGCGGTTTAAGCGGCGACGTGGCTAAGCGGAAGCTCCTGCTGGAAGTTCTTGAGTTGGGGCCTTGCGAGGACGCCCACCTTTTTTTCCGTTGCTGCGAGCGGCAGCTGCTTTCGCGTCGGACGTTGCTCGACCGCCTTGGCGCGCTAGCGTGGTCATCCATGCCCTGGTCCCGAAACAACCGGCAACCAAATCGGTCACGCTGACATCCAGGTCGAGTTGCGCCCAGCGGATCGTCGAGCCTTTGCCTGCAAGGCTGACCGACTTGACCAAGGCAGGCGCGGTCCCCGCCAAACCCTGCACCTTGCTAACCGGCACGCTGACCGCGACCCCCGATGCCAATTCGACATGCAGGCGCTTCAACTTGGGCTCATAGACCACCGAGGTCGCAATATCGCCGCGTACGAGTCGAGACTTGCCCGCGGCGGTAGCCGCCACCAGCTGTGAATCAACAGCTTTGGCGAGCTGAGCTTTAGTTGCCATGATGCTTCCTCCAACCCAATCGGCATTCGCGGTGTCGGTCCACGATCGCGGCGGCGATTCGCCGCAGACTCGCTTTCGAAATTCCAAACGTTTCAACCAGTTTCACGTCGTCTGGCGACTTGCCGATTTCGAATTTGGCAAATCCACCCGCCCCGATAACATGGACGTGGGGCGGGCTGTGATCGTTGAGATAAATCACGATGCGGTAAGCACCGATCTGGAACAATGTCGGCATAATAACCCAAGCGTTGGGTTTTTGCAAACAGACTCAGACTTTGCACCCGAATGCTGCTATCCCGCCTACAGCTTCAGTGCCGCCTTCATCAGTTTGCCCATCTCTGCCGGGTTGCGCGTGACGGTGATGCCGGAGGCTTCCATCACTTCGAGTTTTTCCTGCGCCGTGCCTTTGCCACCCGAAATGATGGCGCCGGCGTGACCCATCCGCTTGCCCGGCGGCGCGGTGACGCCGGCGATAAACCCGACGATGGGCTTCTTCATGTGGTCCTTGGCCCAGAGTGCGGCGATTTCCTCGTCGCCGCCGCCGATCTCGCCGATCATCACGACCGCGTCGGTGTCGGGGTCGTCGTTGAACAATTTCAGGATGTCGATGTGCTTCAGCCCGTTGACCGGGTCGCCCCCGATGCCCACCGCCGTGGATTGGCCAAGGCCCAGTTCGGTCAACTGACCCACGGCCTCGTAGGTCAGCG
>JBDTTY010000377.1:0-3478 GCA_040007975.1 Betaproteobacteria bacterium
GGCTAACGACCGCGCGCCCATCTTCTCCATCACCTTCGCGCGGTGTACTTCCACCGTACGCGTCGACAGGTTCAACCGCGTCGCGACCGACTTGTTGGGCAAGCCCTCGGCCACCAGCGTCATCACTTCGCGCTCACGCGGCGACAACGAGGCCACGCGACGCGCCAGATCTTCACGGTCACGATCTGCGGATGCCGATGTCGCCGCGGCCGGAGCGCAGGCCTGCGCCAACGCGCGATGTACCGCGTCGAGCAGCACCTGGCCGTTGAACGGCTTCTCGATGAAGTCTGCTGCGCCATTTTTCATCGCACGCACCGCCATGCCGATGTCGCCATGTCCCGTGACAATGATCACCGGTAGCAGCGATCCGCGTGTGCGCAGCGCCTCCTGCAATTCAAGGCCACTCATGCCCGGCATCCGCACGTCGGCGATCACGCATGCATGATCGCGCCATGGCGCGGCCGCGAGAAAACTCGGCGCATCCGGAAACAGCATCGAGGCCAGCCCCACCGAGCGCAGCAGCATCGCCAGCGAATCGCGGATCGGCGCTTCGTCGTCGATGACATAGACCAACGATTCGGGCACGGGCATCACAACCTCCTTCAAGCCGTCGGCATGGTGAGGTGGAACACGGCACCCGCAGCGGCCGGGCTCGTCCATACACGCCCACCGTACGCCTCGACAATCGAACGGGTCAACGCGAGTCCGATCCCGACACCGTCGGGCTTGGTGGTGTGAAAGGCCGTGAACACGCGATCCAGATCGGCTGCCGCGACACCGGGTCCAGAATCGGTCACCTGCATCTCGACCATGCCGCCATTGGCCGGCATCGCGTCGAGCACCACGCGCCGCGTCGTCGAATCGGCCGCCGCAATCGCCTCGATCGCATTGCGCACCAGATTCAACAGCACCTGCTGCAACTGGATGACGTCGGCCGTCACCGTCAACGCACTGGAAACAACGCCAGTATCCAGTGTGACACCATGCGCACGCGCCTCGGGACCGGACAGCCGCAATACGTCGGCAAAGAGTTCGGCCACCGGGATGCGCACCGGACGGCCTTCTTCTCCGCGCACAAAGCCGCGCATCTTGCGCACCACTTCGCCGGCACGTTCGGATTCGTCGGCCAGCTGCTGCATCACCGCAATGGCTTCTGCGGGCGACATCTTGTCGGCCTGCATCAACCGCAAACTGGCCGATGCGTAGTTGGCGATCGCCGTCAGCGGCTGATTGACTTCATGCGCAATGGCGCTGGCCATCTCGCCCATCGATGCCACGCGCGCGACATGCGCCAGCTGATTGAGGTGCTCGCGCGCACGCGCGTCCGCCGCTTCGCGCTGCTGCTGCGTCGCGGCCGCAAGCAATGACGTTGTCGACAGCACGATCAGGAACAGATACAGACTGGCGTAGTGGCCAAACGCATTGGCCGAGGACATGCCGGGCATCACGAACGGTCCCACCCCCAGCGAATGACAGCCCACCGCGATGGTGCCGGCCACCAGCAACGCCAACGCCGTGTCGCGCATCCCCAATCGAAACGCGGCCCAGTACGTGAACGGAAAAATTGCGTAGGGCAATGACTCTGCGCTCATCGACGGCGCCATCATGCCGCCGAACACAACCAGCGCGACCGCTGCATTGGCCACCTGCAGGATCAGCGATTCAATGTGACGCGACCACGGCCGTCCGCGACCCCACGCCGCCGTTGTCGCCAGAACCACCGGCGCGACGAGCAGAATCCCGACGAACTCACCCATCGCGGTGACCTGCGTGCGCACCAATTCGCCGGGGTCGGGCACCACCCCGCGCCAATAGTCACGCAGCAACATGATCATCGCATTGAGCACCGGCACCACCGTGCAGCCCACCGCGATCAACACCAGCACATCGCGTACGGTGCGCAATGTGGCGTCGAACTTCAACACCCGCGTCAGCAGCCACCACGCCAGCGTCAACTGCAACGCCACAGCCAGCGTCAACAACAGCCCCAACTCCGGCGACTCTTCGGCCAGCAATGAACACACAAATGCCGCCACCACGATCCCCGGTAGCACCGACAACCCGCGCAACAACAACGCTGCCAGCCCCACGCCGGATGCGTACCAGATGATCGGCGGGATGTGCGACAGCCGCAGCCATGCCGCCACCGCCTCGGATGCGGCGATGTAGGCGAGGGCGACCCCGACGTTCCACAGGATGGTGCGGATTGACATGGCCGACACCCTAGCAGCAACCGTGCCCCGCGGCACTACGGATTTGTACGTAGCGCACCCCCGTCGCTACGTAATGCCCACGATGCCCAACGCGTAACGTTCCGAATATTCCAATCGGCGCGACCCCGGCACGATGCGATCACTGCCTCACCGAACCCCACCGTGCTGTAGGCGAGGCTTGAGCCTCGCAGCCAAAAGGAGCCGAACATGAACTGCGCCACCATCGATGCGAAGGAACTTGCCAGCCATTCCAGCTACCTCGTCGCCTACGCCACGCGTCGTCTGGGTGATCGCGATGCGGCGCAGGACGTCGTGCAGGACACGATGGTGGCGGCGCTGTCCGGCAATTCCGAGTTTGCGGGACGCAGCGCGCTGCGCACCTGGCTCGTCGGCATCCTGAAACACAAGATCATGGACACGTACCGCGAACGCTCGCGCACGCCCGCCAGCCTCGACGCGATGGAAGAGGCCGGTGACGACCCTGCCAGTCACGACGTTGCGATGGAACTGCGCACGTCCGGCAACGTCGACCCTGCCACCGCCTTCGAGCGCACCCGCTTCTGGGAATCGTTCGAGCGCGAGTTGGCACGGTTGCCGGCGCGCACCGCCAGCGCATTCGTTCTCACCGAATTGTCGTCGATGGATTCCGACGGCGTATGCAAGGAGCTCGGCATCACTGCCAACTTTCTTGGTGTGATGCGCCATCGTGCCAAGGCGATGTTGCGCGCGTCGATGGCGCCGGAGTACGCGTCTTGATTGCTGGCCTGATCACGCGGCGGCAATGGTTGTCGACGGTGGCGGGCGGATTGGCCGTGGTGCTGCTGCCCGGACCCATCGCGCACGCGCAGTTGATGTCGGGGATGACATTGGCCGCGCAGGGACGCTTTCGCGACAGTGACATCCTGCATCGCGGCACCGGCGACGCAATGGTGTATCGCCGCGCCAATGGCTCGCTGCTGCTGCGTCTGGACAACTTTCGCGTCACCTCCGGGCCCGACCTGTATGTCTATCTCACGCGCCACGCCGCGCCGGAAAACTCGAAGGATGTGAAGAAAGGCTTCCTGCCCGTGGCGCGCTTGAAGGCCAATGCCGGCACGCAAGACTACGACATCCCCGCCGGGACGGTATTGGCCGAGTTCGGCAGCGTAGTCGTGTATTGCCAGGTCTTCGGCGTGCTATTTTCCGCCGCGCCGCTGACGAGCGTAATAGGCTAGCGGCGGGAACGCACTGTAGGCGAGGCTTCAGCCTCGCGCACAAAACGTCAC
>JBDTTY010000378.1:0-3474 GCA_040007975.1 Betaproteobacteria bacterium
CGCGTGATCTCGATGTACGGTCGCGATATCAGTTCGCCGTCCACATGAACCGTGACATCGGCATGCAACATCGGCAGTGCCTGCAGCAACCCGGTAAGAAACTGGCTCGAAACGTCGCCACGAATGCGCACAGGGGCAGCAGCATGTTGACCGGGGTCGATCAGCAGCGGCGGAAAGCCTTCGGCCAGCTCATAGCGGATATCGGCACCCAGTGTCCGCAACGCATTGACGAGGTCACCGATCGGGCGCTCCCGCATCCGCGGCACGCCGTCGGCGCGGTAGTGGCCACCGGAAAATGCGAGCGCAGCCACAAGCGTGCGCATCGACAGTCCGGACAGTCCGAGGTGCAGATCGGCGGTCTTGACCGGAAAGGCCCCTGCGGCGCCGGGAACTTCGTAACAGTTGTTGCCCAGATTGCGCCACTGAATACCCAGTGCGCGTAACGCGTCGAGCATCACTTTCGTGTCGTCGGACTCGAGGAGACCGGTGAGTGTCGTGGTGCCGCGCGCCAGCGCCGCGAGCAGCAACGTGCGGTTGGAGATGCTTTTCGATCCGGGCAGCGCGACGACACCCTCGGCACGCGCTGCGGGGGCCAACGTCAGCTGCGGTGGGAAGTTCATCGTGGCATTCATCGTCAATCGCCGTCGCGCGCGACAGGTTGGGTGCGTTGTCGATCCCATTCGCGTCGCGCGTCGCTGGCCCGCGCGAACAACGCGGCAAGTCCCGCGCCGTCGCCGGCGGCGAGCATGGTGCGGGCTTGCGCCAACGTGTCGCCATAGCGGTCGATCTCGATGAGCAGTGCCGTGCGATTGGCCAGCGCGATGTCGCGCCACATTTCGGGCGACCCGCCCGCAATGCGCGTGAAATCGCGAAAGCCGCTGGCGGCATGCTCGAAATAGGCCGACGCATCCGGTCGCGCCGCCAGATCGGCGACCAGTGCGAAGGCGAGCACGTGCGGCAAATGCGATACCGCGGCAAAGATCGCGTCATGTCGGGCAGGTTCCAGACTGCTCACGCGCGCGCCGCACGCCGTCCACATTGCGGTCACTTTGGCCACGGCGGCCGCGGCGGTTTCGGCCAAAGGCGTGATGATCACGCTGCGATCGACAAAGAGATCGGGAAAGGCCGCACCGGCGCCGGTATGTTCGGTGCCGGCGATTGGATGTCCGGGCACGAAACACGAGAACGCCGCGCCAAGGTTGGCGCGTGCCGCTGCAAGTACATCCTGCTTTGTGCTGCCGGCATCGGTGATCACCGTGGCGGAACCTGCGGCCGCGGCCAGCATCCGGAATATCGCCGGAAACTGTGCCACCGGCGCGGCCACCAACACCACATCGGCATCGGCGACTTCGTGTGCCCATGATTGCGACAATATGCACGCCCGGTCGATCACTTTCCGCTCGAGTGCAACATCGAGATTGGCCTGCGTGCGTCCGACGCCAACCACCGTGCCGACCGCGCCGGCGCGTCGCAGCGCTAACGCACACGAGCCGCCGATCAGTCCGACGCCAACGACCACGAGCTTGCCGATTACCAACGCACGGTCAGCCATTGGGTCAACCGCACCGCACGCAGCGCGTCACTGCTTCACAACGTTGGCAAGGGCTGCAAGAAACCGCGCATTTTCTGCCTCCAATCCCACCGAAATGCGCAGCCACTCCGGCAGCCCGTAGTTGGCGACCGGCCGCACGATCACGCCTTGCGCGAGCAATGCGCTGTTGACGCGTGCCGCATCGCCGACACGTGCCAGCACGAAATTGCCGTGCGATGGCAGATGTGGAATGCCCAATGCGTCAAGTCCAGCCCCCAATTGCGTCCTGCCCGCGCGATTGAGTGCACAACTTTCGTCGACGTACACCGTATCCGCCAATGCAGCGATCGCTGCCGCCTGGGCCAATGCATTGACGTTGAACGGCTGCCGCACGCGATTGAGCATATCCGCGACAGCGGGGTCCGCGATGCCGTAGCCGACGCGCAACGCGGCCAGTCCATAGGCCTTGGAAAACGAACGCGACACCAACAGGTGCGGATACTTCGTGGTCCACGCCGCGCTGTCTGCGCGCTCGTGCGGCTCGAGGTATTCGTTGTAGGCCTCGTCGAGCACCACCAGCACGTCGCGGGGCACGGCCTGGATGAACGCTTCGACGGCCGCCGGCGGCAACCAGGTGCCGGTGGGATTGTTGGGGTTGGCAACAAACACGATGCGCGTGCGCGGCGTGATCGCTTGCAGCATGGCCGGAAGGTCGTGCCCGTAATCGAGCGCGGGCACCACGATGCCTTCGGCGCCGCGCGCCTGCGTCGACAGCGGATAGACGGCAAACGCGTGTTCGGCAAACACCGCCGCATCGCCGGGACGAAGATATGCCTGCGTGGCAAGCTCGAGGATGTCGTTGGAGCCGTTGCCCAGTACCAGCTGGGCCGGATCGACCGCGAGTCGCGACGCCAGTGCTGCCTTCAGCGCAAAACCGTTGCCATCAGGATAGCGCGTCAAGTCTTGCGCCGCGGCCGCAATGGCCTCCAGCACGCGTTGGCCGGGACCCCGCGGATTTTCATTCGATGCGAGCTTGACGATCGTCGACGGATCGAGATTCATCTCGCGCGCCAAATCCTCGACCGGCTTGCCCGGTACGTAAGGCGCGATCCGGCGAATGTGATCAGGCGCAGTGGGTGCAGAGGGCGTTGTCGACACAGCGGACTTTCAGTCGAGGGCTGCCGGGTACGAACCGAGCAGCTTGAGAAACGGGGCCCTGGTGCCAAGCTCAGTCAACGCGGCGGCAACAGCCGCGTCATCGCGGTGCCCCACGACATCGACAAAGAACAGGTATTCCCATAGGCCGGTGCGCGCGGGGCGCGATTCGAAGCGCGACATCGATACGCCATGCCGCGCCAGCGGTTCCAGCAACTCGACCACCGCACCGGGCCGATTGGGACAGGACATTACAAGCGACGTTGCATCCTTGCCCGACGGTCCGACGCGTTGGCGACCCAGCACCCAAAAGCGCGTGGTGTTGTTGGGCTCATCCTCGATGTGCGGCGCCAACGTGGTCAGGCCATAGATCACGCCTGCGTTCTCCCCGGCGATGGCGGCGGCGCCCTCCTCGGCCGCGGCGAGTCGCGCGGCTTCGGCATTGCTGGCAACCGCGATGCGCGGCACGGCGGGCAGATATCGCGCCAACCACTGCACACATTGCGCGAGTGACTGGGCATGTGAATATACTTTGGTGACCTTGGCCAGCGCGCCAGCATTGGACAGCAGATTTTGCTGGATGCGCAGCTTGATCTCGCCACACACGGCGAGGTCGGTGGTGCACATGAGATCGAGCGTGCGCCCGACCGCGCCTTCGGTCGAATTTTCGACCGGGACTACGGCGAAATCGGTCTGCCCGCTTTCCAGTGCGCGAAATATTTCATCGATCGTAGGCAATGGCACGGGCTCGACCACCGTCTTGCTGCCAAGCACTCCGAGCATGCCGA
>JBDTTY010000379.1:0-3472 GCA_040007975.1 Betaproteobacteria bacterium
CGATGCGAGCGGCGTGCCGCGCGCCCGCGGCGCCGCGCTGGTGTGTGTTGCCAGTACGCTTGGCGTGGTCGTGCCCCCTTCACTGGTGCTGATCCTGCTGGGTGACGCCATGATGCGTGCGCACACCGAAGCGACCAACGTCACACACGCCGCCGTACGCATCATGAACACGCAGGATGTGTTTCTGGGCGTCCTTGGACCGGCAGCGCTGTTGCTGGCACTGACCGCGCTCGTGGCGTGGTGGCAGGGGCGGCATCGTGCAGATGTGGTCGACCCCGTCGAGCACGCGTCGCCACGAGCCATCGAATGGGTGCTGGCGTTGGGCGTTGCGGCGTTGATCGTCGCGTTGTTTGCCGGAGTGATGCTGGGCTATCTGTTCGCGGTGGAGGCCGCTGCCACCGGAGGCATTGCGCTGTTTGCATTTGGGGTCGTCACACGGACGCTCACCATCGGGGTTCTGCGCGACGTGCTGCGCGACACGATGGCCATCACCGGCGCGCTTTTTGCACTGCTTGTTGCCGCCACGATGTTTACGCTGGTGTTGCGAGCGCTCGGGACCGACCGCTGGTTGGTCGAAATGCTGGCGATGCTTCCTGGCGGCGGCATTGCGCTCCTGGTGGTGATGGCGATCGTGGCAGCTTGCGCGCTGGTGCTGGACGCCTTTGAGATGATTTTCGTCGTTATCCCGATCGTGATGCCGCCACTGTTGATGGTGGTGCACGATGCGCCATGGGTGGCGGTGCTGACCCTGCTGATCCTGCAGACGAGCTTTTTAATGCCGCCGTTCGGCTATGCCGTGTTGTTGACGTGCCAGCTGCAGCGGGAACCGCAGCCATTGCGGACGCTGATGGGGGCGCTTGCTCCCTATCTCGCAGTGCAATGGCTGGTGGTCGCGCTGGTAGTCGCGCTACCGATTCTGGTCTGGCAGTCCGGCCTCGTCCCGGCAACGGCGATGCCGGGCGCGGGAGGGGACCCGGACGCCGGTCGCGATGCGCTGATCGAGATGCTGCGCCAGCAGGAACCGGACGAACCGGCACCCCCGTCCGATGAGCCGGCACGCGCACGTTAGAATAGTCGGCATGCCGCCTGCTGGGCGAGCGTGCCGCCAACGATCAGGAGTCATCATGGACCTCACCACCCTCGAACGCCTGCCGCTGTGGATTTCCGGAAAGGCCGTCGCTGCACAAACCACGCGCTATGCGGAGGTGACCAATCCCGCCACGGGTGAAGTTGTCCGGCATGTGCCGTTGGCCAATGCAGCCGATGTCGAGGCCGCGGTCGCCGCTGCGGTGGAGGCCTTGCCCAAGTGGCGTGCTGCACCACCGCTGCGTCGGGCCCGGATCCTGATGCGCTTTCGCGAGCTGATGAACGAGCATCGCAAAGATCTGGCCAAGATCATCACGCAGGAACACGGCAAGACGCTGGCCGACGCCGAGGGCGAGGTCACGCGCGGTATCGAGGTGATCGAATTTGCCACCGGCATTCCCCATTTGCTCAAGGGCGAGTTCAGCGAAAACGTCGGGCCGGAAATCGATACTTTTTCGCTGCGCCAGCCGCTGGGTGTTTGCGTCGGCATCACGCCTTTCAATTTCCCGGCGATGGTGCCGATGTGGATGTTTCCCGTCGCCTTGGCGTGCGGCAACACGTTTGTGTTGAAGCCGTCCGAGCGCGATCCGACACTGTCGCTGCGAATGGCCGAGCTTCTCACCGAGGCCGGCTTGCCGGATGGCGTGTTCAATGTCGTGCATGGCGACAAGGATGCCGTCGATGCGTTGCTGCGGCATCCGCACGTCAAGGCCATCTCGTTCGTGGGCTCCACGCCGATCGCACGCTATATCTACGAGACCGGTGCCCAACACGGCAAGCGCGTGCAGGCACTGGGTGGCGCCAAGAATCACGCGGTCGTGCTACCCGATGCCGATTTTGATTTCGCGACTGAAGCCATTGTCGGCGCGGGCTATGGGTCGGCGGGCGAACGTTGCATGGCGATTTCCGCCGTCGTGGCGGTGGGTGAAGCGGCACAGCCGCTGCTCGAGCGTCTTGCGCGCCGTGCGCAGCAAATTACACTGGGACCGGGCACGGATCCTGCGGTGGAAATGGGGCCGGTGATCACGGGTGCCGCGCGCGATCGCATCACCGGCTATATCGATCGTGGGGTCGAAGAGGGCGCGAGCCTGGTGGTCGATGGCCGCAAGCCGATGGTGGCCGGACACGAAAATGGATTCTTTGTCGGCGCGACGCTGTTCGATCATGTAACGCCCTCGATGTCCATCTATCGCGACGAAATTTTCGGGCCGGTGCTTGGCATTGTGCGTGTGCCATCGTTGACTGATGCCATTGCACTGCTCAATGCCAACACCTACGCCAATGGCGCGGCCATCTTCACACGCTCCGGCTTTGCCGCGCGCCGCTTTCAGCAGGATGTCGAGGTCGGCATGGTCGGCGTGAATGTGCCGATTCCGGTGCCGATGGCGTTCTTCTCGTTTGGCGGGTGGCGTTCGTCGCTTTTTGGCGATCTCAATGTGCACGGCATGGATGGCGTGCGCTTCTATACGCGTGGCAAAACGCTGACCTCGCGCTGGCCCGACGACGGCAGCGCGGCGCCCGGCTTTCACCTGCCGGTGATGGGGTAGGGCGCGGACGAGGCACCGTAGGCGAGGCTTTCAGCCTCGCGCAACGTCCGACGACGGTACGAGGCTGAAGCCTCGTCTACGGAATCGGGGTCTATCGCGCGAGGCGGAAAGCCTCGTCTACCGGATCATGATTGGCGCTTAGCGAAACTCGAACGTCATGATGAGGTAGAACGGGACCGCCTGGCCTTCGTTTTCGGCAGGCAGAAACGTCGCGGACGGCAGTCCCGCCTCGACGGCCGCGGCAAACTCGGGCTCGCCGGACACGATCACGGTTTCCTCGATCGTGCCCTCGCGACTCAGCGCAAGCCACACGACGACCGTGCCTTCGCGCTTGGCCTCGAGTGCGCCCGGCGGATACACGATGTCCGGGTTACGGACCACCCGCACCAGCTTGTCGACTTCCGTCAGAAATTGGCCCTGCGTACGCAGCTGCAGTTCTTCGGGAAGGCCGGATTGTGCCGCGTAGTTTTCGCCCATGCGGATCTGGCCGAGCGCCAACGATGCCTGCGTGGTGGTTGGTGTCACGACCGGCTCATTGGCCGGGGGCAATGTGCTTGCGGGTGAGGGTATCGCGGGGATCGCGGCAACAGGCGCATCAGGCGGCGGCGTGGTGGCAACGGGCGATTGCGCTGCGACGAGCGGCTCCGGTGCCGGCGTTTTGACCACCGTTTCCTCTTGCAGTGGGGGGGCGACGAGTTGCACCGTCAGTGGCGCTGTTGAAAAGCCCCAGGCGATCGGACGCATCGAGACCAGCGCTGCCAGCGTCGCTGCAATGGCGGCGTGAACGAGCAATGACGCCAGCGTCGCTGGAGCCAGAGTGCGCGGTACTCGGCGAATTG
>JBDTTY010000380.1:0-3468 GCA_040007975.1 Betaproteobacteria bacterium
AAGCGCGCCGGGTGCCGTTCGTGCCCTACTTCTTTGCCGGATTTGGCGAGGATCTCGCGTTCTTCCAACCCGACAAGATTCATCCGTCCGTCGACGCGCAGCCCAAGTTGCTGGCCAACGTATGGCCGGCTCTGCAGCCGTTGCTGCGCAAGCCATGAGCGATAGGCCACCACCCTCCGGACGCAGAGTGGGTGTGGCCGCGCTCGCCAGCCATCCCGACCGGATCGACGTGCGCAGTCCAGCCGAATTTGTAGCGGACCACATTCCTGGTGCCATCAACGCACCTGTGCTCGACGATGGGCAACGCGCGGAGGTAGGCACGTTGCATGCGCAGGTTTCGGCCTTTGCCGCCAAGCAACGCGGTGCAGCGCTGGTCGCACGCAATATCGCGCACATCATCGAAACGCAATGCGCGGGCAAGCCGAAGGACTGGTCGCCGATTGTCTATTGCTGGCGCGGCGGCAAACGCAGTGGTGCGCTGACCCACGTGCTGGCCGAGATCGGCTGGCGCGCGGTGCAATTGGACGGCGGCTACCAAACCTACCGCCGTCACGTCGTCGCCGCGCTGACCGAGGTGCCAACACGCTTTCGCTATGTCGTCGTATGCGGATTGACGGGCTCCGGCAAGAGCCGCTTGCTCGTCGCATTGAACGATGTCGGCGCGCAAGTTCTCGACCTCGAGGATCTCGCACAGCATCGAGGCTCGCTGCTCGGCGACCTGCCGGATGCACCGCAGCCAGCGCAGAAATGGTTTGACTCGCAGATCCTGGCCAAGCTCGAAGGCTTCGATCCGCGAAGGCCGGTGTTTGTCGAATCCGAGAGCAAGAAAATCGGCACGCTGCAGGTGCCTATCGCATTGCTGGAGGCGATGCGAGCGGCCACGTGTGTCCAAGTTGACACACCGCAGCCGTTGCGTATCGAATTGCTCAAGGAGGAGTACGCGCACTTTCTTGCCGATCCCGATGCATTGGGCGACAAGTTGCGCCATCTTGCACCATTGCATGGCAACAGGAAAATTGCGCAGTGGGATGCCGCCGCGCGCGCCGGCGATTTCGATACGCTGGTGGAGGAGCTGCTGACCTTGCACTACGACCCGACGTACGTGCGGTCCATCACGCGCAACTTTCCGCACGTCGAGCAGGCCATCAACGTCGTCCCGGCGGCGATCACCGCGTCGGCCTTTCGTGACGTTGCGCACGATCTTGCGCGCACCATCGATCTCCTCCTTCCAGAAACTACCGCATGACGCACTACGCCTTTCGCATCGTCAACGTATTTGCTGAAAGCCCGCTGGCCGGCAACCCGTTATGCGTATTCGAAGATGGTCGCGGACTTGACGGCCCGACGATGCAGGCGTTGGCGTTGCAGTTCAATCTGTCGGAGACGACGTTCATGCTCCCGTCGACGCGTGCGTCGTCGCATGTACGCATCTTCACCCCAACCTTCGAGATGCCCTTTGCCGGCCATCCAACACTGGGCACGGCCCATGTCGTGCGCGCGACCACCGCCATGGGCGACGCCGTGACCCTGGAAATGAAGGTCGGCGTCATTCCCGTGTCGGCGCAGGGCGATGTGTGGACACTCGAGGCCAACGCGCCGCGGCATCGCGCGCATTCAGCGAGCGCGGCCGACATCGCCACCATGCTGAAGTTGACGCCTGCCGACGTGCTCGAAGACGTGTTGTGGGTCGACACCGGCTCGGAGCAATTGATCATCCCGCTCGCCAGTTTCGATGCTGTACGTCGCGCCAATCCGTCGGCCGAGGCGCTCGCCGCCAACGCCAGCAACGGACAACGCGCCATGGCGTACGTCTTCGCGCGCGAAGGCAACATCGTACTTGCCCGCTTCTTCTTTCCCAAGCACGGCTCCGTGATCGAGGACCCGGGTACGGGTTCGGCGTGTGCCAATCTCGGAGGCTGGCTGCTGGCCACCGGCAGCACGTTGCCGCAGCGCGTGCAGGTGGAGCAAGGGGTGGCGGTCGATCGACCGTGCCATCTCGGCCTCGAAGTCACGGCCGACCGCCGGATCCGCGTGTCCGGCCGCGTGATCGAAATCGCCCGCGGCACGATTTCGCTCTGACGTCTCGTCTCCACCGGCGCCCGTAACAGCCGGTTACAGCTTGCTCGTATCCGGCGGGTCAACAATCGGCGAGACTGCGGCGTTGACTATTCATCGCGCCCCAGCCATGCAAGGGCCTGCCAACGGTCAAGCGTTCGCGACTTTTCACGCAGCGCCAGAAGGAGTTGCAATGTCCGGTCGATTCCCCCTTGCCTCGTTGCTGGTGTTGGCCGTCGGTGCCGCCCATGCTGCCACCCCCATGGGCTTCGTCGATGCGCGACATTTGTTGGGGCGTACTGGCTTCGGCCCCACGGAGACTGAAGTCAAGACCTTTGCGGCAATGACGCGCGAGCAGGCCGTGACGGTCCTACTTCGCGACGCCCGTTCGACCACGGTCACGCCGCCGCCGGCCTGGGCGCTCGACACCGGACCGACCGGCGCGCCGCGCGGCGACAATGTCAGCGAAGACACGCGCCGGGCCTTTCGACAGTTGCAGGTCCGGCAGGGCATCGAATTGCGCGGCTGGTGGGTGCAGGAGATGTTGGTCACGCCGTCGCCGCTCACGGAGCGGATGACGCTGTTCTGGCACAACCACTTCGTTTCCAGTCAGCAGAAGGTACGGATTTCGCGCTTCATGTATGCGCAAAACGCGCTGCTGCGCGCCAACGCGCTGGGCAACTTCGGGACGATGCTGCATGCGGTGTCGAAGGATCCCGCGATGCTGATCTATCTCGATACCGCGCAAAGTCGCAAGGATCAGCCCAACGAAAATTTCGCGCGCGAAGTGATGGAGTTGTTCACGCTCGGCGAAGGCCAGTACGGCGAGCAGGACATCAAGGAGGCCGCACGTGCATTCACCGGCTGGAGCATCGATCGCGAGACCGGGCAATACCTGTTCCGGCCAGGCGTACATGACTTTGGCGTCAAGACGGTGCTCGGCAAGTCTGGTCGGCTCGATGGCGATGAAGTGCTTGACGTGTTGCTGGCGCGGCCGCAGACCGCCGAATTCATCACCATCAAACTGTGGCGCGAATTTGTGTCGCCAGACCCCGATGCGCGCGAAGTCAAACGTATTGCTCAGGCCTTTCGCAGTCAGAACTACGACGTGAAAGTGGTGCTGCAAGCGCTGCTGCTCTCCGATGCTTTCTGGGCCGGGGAAAATCGCGGCACGCTCGTCAAAAGCCCGGTGGAACTGGTCGTGGGCACGTTGCGGCAGTTCGAACTATCGCCTGCCGCCGCCGCGCCTTTTGCGATTGCGGTGGCCGGCATGGGGCAAAATTTGATGTCACCGCCCAACGTCAAAGGTTGGCCGGGTGGCGAGGTCTGGATCAACTCCAACTCGTTGCTTGTGCGCAAGCAATTCCTCGATCGACTGGTGCGGATGGCCGAATTGCCGTTGCCATCCTCCAC
>JBDTTY010000381.1:0-3435 GCA_040007975.1 Betaproteobacteria bacterium
GAAGTAGGGCTCCCAGCACCACGCGTCGCAATAGCCGCCGTGGATAAACAGGAGAGGGGGTTTGCGCGTGGCACGGGCGGGGAGGCGCGTGCGCACTTCGAGGTGATACTCCGGAGCGGCCATTGATATCCATTGAAAGTGCGACTGCTGGTAGGATGCGCACGCTCCATGCGCACCGCCCACGACATCCCGATTGTGCCAGACGCGACGCCCGCGACGCCGAGCTTCGACGTGAACTGCCGGCAATGCGGCAGGCTTGCTGCATTTTTGGGCCAGGTGCGCGCGAAGCATCCAGACTACTGGTGCCGTCCGGTGCCGCCCTTTGGCGACGGCAACGCGGCACTGGTGATTGTGGGTCTCGCGCCGGGAATGCACGGGGCCAACGCCAGCGGCCGCCCATTTACCGGAGACCATGCCGGTATCCTGCTGTATCAAACGCTGTTCGACTATGGCTACGCGAACATGCCGACGGTGAATGGTCGCGGTGACGGCATGCAGTTGACCGGGTGTCGGATCACCAATGCGGTCAAGTGCCTGCCCCCCGACAACAAGCCCACGCCGGAAGAGATGCGCACCTGCAACACGTTTTTGGCGGCAGACTTGCAATCAATGCCTGCCGGCGGTGCGATTCTGGCGTTGGGCCGCATTGCCCACGACGCCACACTGCGGGCGCTGGGGTTGCGTGCCGCTGCGCTGCCGTTTACGCATGGTGCGCTACATCCACTCGACCGTGGACGGATGTTGGTCGACAGCTATCATTGCAGCCGTTACAACACGAACACCCGTCGCTTGACCACGCCAATGTTTCGCGCGGTATTTGACACGATTGCCGATCATCTCGGCCGCCCACGCCCTGCGGGCGAACGCGCGTAAAGAAGACGCGCATGGACGACACCACTCCCGCCGCCAAGCCGCCGGCATTCGACGCTGCCGAGCTCTTGCGTTCATTGCCGCATCATCCCGGTGTGTACCGCATGCTGAATGCCGCTGGCGAGACGCTGTACGTCGGCAAGGCACGGGACTTGAAAAAGCGCGTATCCAATTATTTCCAGAAGACCAGCCACGAGCCGCGCATCGCGACGATGGTGGCGCAGGTGGCCCGGGTCGAGACGACGGTCACGCGCTCGGAAGGCGAGGCGCTGCTTCTGGAAAACAATTACATCAAGTCGCTCGAGCCGCGCTACAACATCCTGTTTCGCGACGACAAGAGCTATCCGTACGTCTGCATCAGCGGCGAACCGTTTGCGCAGCTGCGTTTTCATCGCGGCGCACTCGATCGGCGCCATCGCTACTTCGGTCCGTTTCCCAGTGCCGGTGCGGTTCGCGAAGGGATCGCCCTGTTGCAAAAGGTATTCATGCTGCGTACCTGCGAGAACTCGGTGTTTGCCCATCGTTCGCGGCCATGCATGCTGCATCAGATCGGGCGTTGCACGGCGCCCTGTGTGGGCCTGATCAGCGAAACCGAATATCGCGAGGATGTCGAAGGTGCGGCGCTGTTCCTGCGCGGCAAGGCCGGCGAAGTACTGACCCAATTGCAAACGCAGATGGAAACATCGGCGGCTGCGCTCGAATTCGAACGCGCCGCACGCATCCGCGACAAGATCGCAAGGCTGCAGCAGTTGCAGGCACGGCAGTTTGTCGAGAGCCCGACCGCCGGTGACGTCGACGTAGTGGCGGCCGCGTATGAGCGCGGCCTGCCAGCGGTCAACGTGGTCATGGTGCGCGGTGGTCGTCACGTGGGTGACAAGACGTTTTTCCCGCGGCATGCCGACGCCATCGATCCGACCGCACTCAACCTGATCGTGCCGGCGTTTCTCGAGCAACACTATGTGGAGCGACCAGTGCCGCCCACGATCGTGGTGCCCGATGTCGACGATCACGCGGCGCTGGCCGAAGTGCTGACCGCGCAGTCGGGTCAGAAAGTCGAAATCGTGGGCAATCCGGGCGGGGAGCGCCGCGTGTGGCTTGCAATGGCGCTGCAAAATGCCACGCTCGCGATTCGGCAGAAGCTCGCCCAAAAGGCCACGCAGGAAGATCGGCTGACCGCATTGCAGGAGGCGTTATCGCTGCCGGCCACTGTGCAGCGCATCGAGTGTTTCGATGTATCGCACACGATGGGTGAAGCGGCGGTCGCGTCGTGCGTTATTTTCGACAAGCTGGCGATGCAATCGTCGGAATATCGCCGCTTCAATGTGACCCCCGATCAGGCGGGCGACGACTACGCCGCGATGCGCGAGGCACTGTCGCGGCGTTGCGCGCGCATTGTCGCCGGCGAGTACCCGGCGCCGGACTTGCTGGTGATCGACGGCGGCAAGGGTCAGGTAGCGGTGGCCGCCAACGTGCTGGAGGAGCAGGGCATGCACGGCGTGCGGCTGATCGGTATCGCCAAGGGACCGGCGCGCAAGGCGGGCGAAGAAGACATCGTGTTTCCGGATCGCGAGACGGTGCAGAACCTGCCGTCCGATCATCCGGGCTTGCATCTGCTGCAGCAGATTCGCGACGAGGCGCATCGGTTCGCGATTCAAGGCCATCGGGCGCGACGTGCCAAAGCGCGTACCACGTCAACGCTGCAGGAGATTGCGGGCGTTGGACCGTCCAAGCGCCGCGCGTTGCTGGCCCATTTTGGCGGTGTCAAAGGAGTGCAGGCTGCGAGCGTGCAGGACATCGGGCGCGTGCCCGGCATCTCGCTGGGGCTGGCTGAGCGGATCTTCGCCGAGCTGCATTAGCGGCCCCGAGGCATGCTCCGCTGCGCCCCATTGGCATAAGCAGGGCCCCGCCGCTGGAGCGGTTATTCTTCGCGCATCGAAACGATCTGCAAAATCCGGATGAACGCATCCCGCCGCCGCATCAGTGCCTGGGATTTGCCCGTCCGGCCAAAATGGAGGATTGGTTGATGGCTTGGCCGCGCCGCAAGGTCGTGTGGGTCGCCGTTAGCGTTCTTGGAACGGTGGCCGTGACGTTCGTGGTACTGAATCTGATACCCCCCACCCAACGGGTGCAAAAGCCGGTGAAACGTCATTACGCCACCGGCGAGCCGGCCTATTTCCGGGCGTTGGGCACGCTGCTTGGACCCACGGTGCTCGAGGGGAACAAGGTGGTGGCACTGCAGAATGGACGCGAAATCTTCCCCGCGATGCTGGACGCCATTCGCACTGCGCGCGAAACCGTGACATTCGAATCCTACATCTACTGGTCGGGGGATATCGGCCGCGCCTTTGCCGAGGCGCTGTCTGAACGGGCGCGCGCGGGTGTGCGCGTGCATCTGCTGCTTGACTGGGTAGGTTCGCAGAAGATCGATGACCAGCTGCTTGCGACGATGAAGGACGCCGGCGTGGGGGTGGAGTTGTACCGTCCATTGTCGTGGTACCACCTGGGTCGCCTCAACAATCGTACCCATCGGAAACTGCTGGTCGTCGACGGCAAGGTGGGGTTCAC
>JBDTTY010000382.1:0-3433 GCA_040007975.1 Betaproteobacteria bacterium
ATGTCACCATGGCCGACATCGCGCTGCTGGCCGCACAAGGCAGCCATGTCGTGCATTGCCCGGCGTCCAACATGAAACTTGCAAGCGGCATCGCGCCGGTGCAGGCGTTGCTCGACGCCGGGGTCAATGTCGCATTGGGCACGGATGGCGCGGCCTCCAACAACAAGCTCGACATGTTCGCGGAGATGCGTCTTGCCAGCTTGCTGGCCAAGGTTGCCACCGGCAACGCCGCCAATGTGCCGGCGGCGCAGGCACTGCAGATGGCCACGCTCGGCGGCGCGCGCGCGCTTGGTCTAGACGCGTCGATCGGAACACTGGAAGTGGGCAAGCTGGCCGATATCGTGGCGGTGGATTTGGATGGAGTTGCAACGTCGCCGGTTTATGATCCGGTGTCCCACCTCGTTCATGCGGCCGGACGCGAATGCGTGACGGACGTGTGGGTCGGGGGCGCTAGAATCGTGGCCGAACGCGTACTGCAAACCGTCGACACCCACACGCTGTTGCATCGCACCCGCACCTGGCAGCGCAAACTTGCATCGACCCCATCACCATGACCACTCTTGCCTCCAACGCTGACCCCGCCGAACTCGCCAAGTTTTCGGCACTGGCCCATCGCTGGTGGGATCCGGAGAGCGAGTTTCGGCCGCTGCACGAAATCAATCCGTTGCGACTGGCGTGGATTACGGATGCGGCCGGCGGCTTGAGCGGCAAGGCTGTCCTCGATGTCGGTTGTGGTGGCGGTATTCTGGCCGAGGCGATGGCGGCCACGGGGGCACGTGTCACCGGAATCGATCTGTCCGCCAAGGCGTTAGGCGTCGCGCAGTTGCATCGACTCGAGTCGGGGGCCGAAGTTTCCTATCGATTGATTGCCGCCGAGGATCTTGCGTCTGCCGAACCTGCATCCTTCGACGTCGTGACATGCATGGAAATGCTGGAGCACGTACCCGATCCGGCCTCCACGGTGGCGGCGTGTGCACGACTCGCGCGTCCCGGCGGCACCATTGTATTCTCGACCCTCAATCGCAATCCCAAGTCCTATTTGTTTGCCATCGTCGGCGCCGAATACCTGTTGCGCCTGTTGCCGCGCGGCACCCACGATTGGACACGATTTTTGCGCCCTGCCGAGTTGGCGGGCTTTGCGCGTCACGCGGGGCTCGACCTGACGTCGATGATCGGTATGACCTACAACCCATTCACGCGCGTCTACAAACTCGAAGCCGATACTTCCGTCAACTACATTGCCGCGTTTTGCAAACCATGATGCCCGTTGATCGTGATATTCGACGACTTGCCGTCACGGCCGTGTTGTTCGATCTCGACGGCACGCTCGCAGATTCCGCCGATGACTTGGCCGGCGCGCTCAACAGCGTGCGTGCCGACGCCGGATTGCCACCGGTACCCCTGGATGCCGTGCGAGCCCATGCGTCATCCGGCGCGCGCGGCATGCTGCAAGCCGGCATGGGCATCACCCCTGACCATCCGCGCTACAACGCATTGCGTGAAGCCTTTCTCGATCACTACGCCGCCAATCTTGCGGTAAATACGCGCTTGTTCGATGGCGTCGACGCTCTGCTGACGCACCTGACAGCGCATGGATTTCGTTGGGGGATCGTCACCAACAAACACACGCGCTTCACCGTTCCCGTCACGGCGGCGCTCGCACTGACCGGACGTGCTGGTGTCATCGTATCGGGTGACACCACGCCCCACGCCAAGCCGCATCCGGCGCCATTGCTGCATGCGGCCGCGGCGCTACAGGTGGCGCCAGCGGCGTGTGTCTATGTCGGCGATGATCTGCGCGACATCGAAGCGGGCATTGCTGCCGGCATGCCCACCCTTGCCGCGGCGTATGGTTACGTCGGAGCGGCGGGCAATTTTGCGCAGTGGCCCGCCACTGGCGTCATCAACAGCCCGCTCGAAATCCTCGACTGGTTGCCCCAACACGCCAACTAGGCACGGTATCTAGGCACGGCAGCTAGGCACGGTAACATGCGGCAGCGCTCGGCGGCAGTGGTTCGGCCCTCACGCGAATTTGTTCAAGCGGGACAAGTGCCCGCATTGAGCAGCAGCCATTCTCGGGGCGCGCCGTCGCGGGTACCGGTGATGCGTACGGACTGATTGCCCGCAAGGGGCTTTAAGACCGCGCTGATGATGTCGTCCGGTGCGGACAGTGCGATCCCGTTGGCCTGTTCCAGTCGATCCTTCTTTTTCATCGCCAGCATGGCCATGAAACTGCTGTCATCGCGCACCACCAATGCACCGCGGTCCGGTGCCAGCAACGCCATCCAGCTTTCGGGCTTCGCCACAATGCCCTGAAAGAGCTCCGCATTGAGGCGCAGAACCGGCCCCTTGAAACCCGCGGGTGCATTGCAGGCCGGATTGCGTCCGGGCGCAATTCTTGGCGCGACCGCGGCCGTCACCAGCGGCGTACTCGCGGGCGCGGTGCGCGATTCCGGCCGCAGTGCAATCGCGCGTTCACCGCCGCCATCACGAACGGTGACGCCATCGGGTCGCACTGCGATCAATCGCAGCCCATCGGCGACATCCTGACCGCTCGCGACCAGACGTGGACCGTCCGCCAGTCGAAACAGCGCAAAGCCCTTGCCTGCGCGTTCGGCGATCACGCCGAGCAAACGCATGTCGCCTGCGGCTCGCGGCGTCGCGGCGATGCGCCCGTCCTTGGCTCCATCCACCGGTGGCGCCCCGCTCCACAATCCCGACGCGAGGATGGTCGGTAGCGGGTCGGCGGGTATGGTTGGCGTCGCGGTGACCGAGGCCGGACCGAGCGCGCGCCAACCGATTGTGGCGATGACGGCAGCGCCCGCCGCCAATGCCAGCAGCAGCGCGACGGCCGCGCCGAGGCGAGCGGTCCAGTGCGAGGCGGTCACCGTCACGCGACTCTCCGTGAAGGCCGCGCCCAGCCGCGACCAACGCCGTCGCTATACTGGGCGACCCTATTCCAGGACTTGGCGCGTGAATCCCCGACTGGCATCGTTGCAACCTTACCCTTTCGAGAAACTGCGCGCATTGATGGCGGGCGTCGTGCCGCCACCGGCAAAAAAGGCCATCAGCCTGTCGATCGGTGAGCCCAAGCATGCCACGCCACAGCTCATCATCGATGCCTTGGCCCGCGGTGTCGGTGCACTGGCCAATTATCCCACGACGCTCGGACCACTCGCGTTGCGCGAGGCGATCGCAGGTTGGCTCACGCGTCGCCACGGCTTGCGTGCGCTCGATGCCGACATGGAGGTACTGCCGGTGCTTGGCAGTCGCGAAGCGCTGTTTGCATTTGCGCAAACCGTGCTCGATGGCAGTCGCGCCAACGCGACCGTCATCGTACCCAATCCCTTCTATCAGATCTACGAAGGCGCCGCGATTCTCGCCGGTGCCGGAACGTGGTGCGTCAACGCCGACCCGGCCGCAGAATTTGCGC
>JBDTTY010000383.1:0-3431 GCA_040007975.1 Betaproteobacteria bacterium
CCCGGTATTTGGCAATCGTGCGTCGCGCGACAATGATGCCCTGATCGCCCAGCAATTCGGCAATCCGGCTGTCGGTCAGCGGCGTACGCGTGTTTTCGGCAGCGATCATCTGCTTGATCAGCGCGCGGATGGCCGTGGCCGACGCCGCGCCGCCCGTGTCGGTAGCCACATGGCTGCCGAAGAAATATTTGAGTTCGAACGTGCCGCGCGGCGTCAGCATGTATTTTTGCGTGGTGACGCGCGAAATCGTGGATTCATGCAGGTCAAGCATGTCCGCAATTTCCCGCAAGACCATCGGCCGCATCGCCACTTCCCCGTGTTCGAAGAATCGGCGCTGGCGTTCCACGATGGCCTGCGTCACGCGCAGGATGGTCTCGAAGCGCTGTTGCACGTTGCGAATCATCCACTTGGCCTCCTGCAATTGCGCCGACAGTTGTTGATTGGACGAGTCACGGTTGCGGGTGAGAATGTCGGCATAGATGCGATTGAGGCGCAACTTGGGCATGGCCGCCTCGTTGAGCGAGGCCGTCCACTGGTTGCGCACTTTACGTACGAGTACATCCGGCACCACATAGTTCGCTTCGTCGTGTGAAAAGCACGCACCCGGTCGCGGATTGAGGCTACGGATCAGTTCACGAACCGATTTGATGCAGGCTTCGTCGCAATGCAGCACGCGGCGCAACTTGGTGAAGTCGCGCGCGGCCAACAGTTGCAGATGTCCATCCACGATCTTCAAGGCCTCCGCCCGAAATGGAGTCGTGGTCGGCATGGCTTTCAATTGCAACGCGAGGCACTCAGCGGGATCGCGGGCCCCGACGCCGGACGGCTCGAAACTTTGCAGATATTTGAGGCCGATTTCCAGTTCCTCGGGCTCGATCGCGTCGTGTTCTGAAAAGAGCTCTGCAATTTCTTCCAGCGAGGATGGTAGATAGCCATCGTCGTTGAGCGCGTCGATCAGCGCCGCGACGATCTGCTGATCGCGCAACGGCATGTTCATCACCATCAGCTGACCGATCAAATGGTCGCGCAGCGAACTGGTGGCGACTTGCTGCGGCGAAAAATCGTCATCGTCGGCGCCGTTGCCGGTACCGCTCCCGCCCCCCCAGTCGCCGTCCGTGGCACCACCGCCGAAGTCGGCGAAGTCGGTGACGTCCGGAAGATCATCGCGCGACGGGGTGGCGTCCGCCGCCGTGATGCCATCACCACCATCGCCGTCGCCATCGTACTCTTCGCGCGTGGGACGTTCGGTGGTGACGGGTCCAGGCGCGGTGCTGGATACCGAATATTCCTGTGGTGGCGGCTCGTCGTCACCTTCTTCGCGTTCGAGCAGCGGATTTTCCTGCAGCATCCGATCCACTTCGGCGTTGAGCTCGAGGGTGGACAATTGCAGCAATCGGATCGACTGCTGCAGCTGCGGGGTCAGCGTGAGATGCTGAGTGAGCTTGAGTTGAAGCGTCTGTTTCATTGCGCCAGCGATTCACTCATAGCCGGAAGTGTTCGCCAAGATAGACCTTGCGAACATCTTCATTATAGACAATCTCGCCGGGAATCCCCGACGCCAATACGCGTCCTTCGTTGATGATGTAAGCGCGATCGCAGATGCCGAGTGTTTCGCGCACGTTGTGGTCGGTGATCAAGACGCCGATCCCACGCTCCTTCAGAAAACCGATGATTTTCTGGATGTCCAGCACCGCGATCGGATCCACGCCTGCAAACGGTTCGTCCAGCAGGATGAAGCGGGGTCGCGTGGCGAGTGCGCGGGCGATTTCGCAGCGTCGACGCTCGCCGCCGGACAGCGACACCGCGGGCGCGTCCGCGAGGTGGGAGATGGACAAGTCTTCGAGCAACGCGTCGAGTCGGTTGGATAACGTGTCGGCGTCGAGGCTCTGCAATTCAAGAATCGCACGCACGTTTTCCGCGACGGTCAGCTTGCGAAAGATCGACGCTTCCTGCGGCAGATAGGACAAGCCGCGGCGCGCGCGCATGTGAATCGGCAGATGGGACAGATTTTCGCCGTCGAGCTCGATGGATCCGCCATCAGCCGGCACCAATCCCACGATCATGTAAAAGCACGTTGTCTTGCCCGCGCCATTGGGGCCCAGCAAGCCGACGACCTCGCCGCTGGCAACATCAAGCGACACATCGTGCACCACGGTGCGTGCCTTGTAGCGTTTTTGCAGCCGTGTGGCGCGAAGCTGGCTCAAAGGTCCCCCCGACGCGTCGCTACGCGCCGCCTCCCCCCGAGGGGGCGATCGCCTTGGGACGGCCCGGCGGCGATCTGTTCCCCCCGACGCGTCGCTACGCGCCGCCTCCCCCCGAGGGGCAACGCTGCCTCATTGGGCCAGACTGCAATGTGTAGAGGCAACGAGTCGGCCGCCGTCCACGCTCGCGGACGCGCGCTGCGCGCCTTGGCTTCACCCCGCTCGCATGGACGTCCGTGGGACGGCCCGGCGGCGATCTGTTCCCCCTGACGCGTCACGATCATTTGGCGGCCGGAGCAAGTTCTCCGGAAGGCTTGAGGTTGAGAGCCGGTGCGCCTTTGCCATCGGCAGCGGGGGCGGCCTTGCCGAGAGGACCATCGCTCTTCGGCAGAAATACGCCGCGCACGCGATCATCGCGCGTGACGCCGGGCGTGGATGCGGGCGTCGTGCCAGGTCGTCCCTCGGCCTTGAAAAGCTCGGTGGCCGAATTGTAGGAAATGAAGTTGCTGCGAATTTCGTCGGTGCCGCGTTTCAGAATCGCGTTGTCAAACAGCTCGAGTTGCTCCTTCTGGCCGTCGTACTCTGCGCGTTGTGCCCAGCCTTCGTAGTAACCCTCGCTGCCATCACGCTTTTGCCGGAAGGCCAGCGGATTGCCCACCGCCGTGGCCGAAAGCGAGTTGTCGGCGTTTTGCTTGAAGTCGATGCGATTGGCCTTGATCGTTAAGGTGCCTTGAGTGATCACGACATTGCCCTTCAGCACGCCGGTGCGCTTTTCATAATTCACGTCGGCGTCGTCCGACGCAAAGCTGATCGGCTTTTCGCGGTCGGCCTTTTCGGCATGCAGTGGCGGGGCGATCGTGGCGGCGAGCAACAGTGCCGCGAGCGTATGCATAAATCGGTTGGGCTTGATCATTTGGGGAGCGCCTGTGGCTGCAGCGTGCCGCTAACTGCAGACTTGAGCTTTAGAGTTTTGGTCTTGTTGTCGAGTTCGAGCCCGACGGCGCGGATTATTCCACGCGGTTCCTCGATCGTCACCGCTTTGTCAGTGCGCGCGATGTCCTTGCCGGGAGTCACGTGAAGAAATTCGGTGGTGACGAGAATGGGCCCGCTGGGTGACTCGCCCGGCGTCGTCGGTCCGGCGTCGCGCGTGGCGCGCACGTTGCCTTCGAAGAATACATCTTCGCGATTGGCGGTGAGTCGTGCGCGATTGGCCGTGATGCGGAATGCGGG
>JBDTTY010000384.1:0-3428 GCA_040007975.1 Betaproteobacteria bacterium
CGTTTGCGCGACGTACACCGCGGTGACGGGCACGTCCTTGCGCTCGATCGCCATGGTCGTAACGTTGATGGGACCCTTGTCCGGCGCCTTGGGTGCATCCTTGCCGCATCCTTGCAGCACGGCAACGCTGGTCGCGAGCGCAACGATCACGGTGAGGCGCAGGCGCGCCGACCGGTCAGGCGATAGAATCATGGCAGCAACATTCGAGAGCAACGCGAAGACATCGAGCAACCCGCAGGGGCGCGCCGCGCGGCGGCGCGCCACGGTGACAAAATGGTCACCACTTTTTACCTCAGTTGCCGTCGTTTGTCGAACCCGCACCGCGATCCCGCTCGACTGCACGCGACGAACTTGCGTACCCTGATCAGAACAGCGGTTGCTGCGCGGCACGCTCTTGCACGGGTGCGATTTTTCCGACCGCCGTGCTTTGATCAGCGAGTTCGACCCAGCCACCGCCCACCGCCTTGTACACGGCGATCACCTGCGTGTAGCGCTCCGCACTCGACCGCACGGCGGCGAGTTCAGCGGCGAACAATTCGTTTTCGGCGTACAACACGTCGATGAACCCGGCGTAGCCATTGTTGAAGCGCACCATGCCAAGTCGGGCGTACTCGCGCAGCGATGCCACACGCAAGGCCTGTGCGGCCGACTCGTCCCGCTTCTTGTTGGCACCCACCAGTGCGTCATTGGTCTCGCGAAAGGCGACCAGCACCGTTTGCTGGTAGTTGGCCACTGCCTCCTGTGTGCGCGCCTCGGCCGTCGCGACCTGACCCGCGATGGATCCGGCGGTGAAGATCGGCCCGGCCAGACTTGCCGCCAGGGTCCATGCTGCTGCGGGGCCGGTAAGAAAATTGCTCAATGCGGCGCTGACCGATCCGTAGGAGGCGGTCAGATTGAATTGCGGGTAGTACAACGCCTTGGCGGCACCGATGTTCGCGTTGGCGGCGACGAGATTTTGTTCGGCTTGCAGGATATCGGGGCGCCGTTCGAGCAGCGATGACGGCAAATCACCGGGCAACCCAGGTACCACCAGATCCGCAAGCGGACGTCCGCGTGGAATCGAAGAAGAAGTGCGTCCCATCAGAACGGAGATCAGATTTTCCTGCGCGGCAATCTGCTGCTCGAGCGCAGGAATGGCGGCCAGGGCCTGCTGGTATTGGGACTGGACCTGCGCCAATTCGAATTGCGACGTCACGCCACCTTTGTGCCGCAGTTGGAAGATACGATAGGTTTCGGCGTAGTTCTTCGCCGTTTGTTGCGCGATTTCAAGCTGCTTGTCGAGTGCACGCATCGCCACGTACGACGTTGCCACGCTGGTGACGAGTGACAGGACGACACCACGGCGACCCTGCTCGGTGGCATACACCTGTGCTTGTGCCGACTCGGTTTGCCGTTGAACGCGGCCGAAAAGATCGAGCTGCCAGGCGGCACCGAGGGCACCCTGATAGAGCGTGTAATACGGATCGGCACCGGGAGGCAACGGCGACGCACCCACGGCGCTGGAGCGATTGCGACCCGCATCGACGTTGTATTTAGCCTGCGGGTAGAACTGCGCGCGTGTGGTGTTGAGAGCACCGATGAACGCATCGACGCGCGCGGCGGCGATGACAAGATCGCGGTTCTCACGCAACGCGGTGTCGATCAGGTCATTCAACACCGGATCGCCGAATTGCTCCCACCAACGCGTGTTGGCCACATCCGCTGCCAGCGGATAGTCGATGCGCCAGCCGGCAGGCGTCTCGACCATCGGCTTCACGTAGTCAGGACCGACCGTGCAGCCGGCCAAGGTCGCCATGGCAGCGACAAGAAGGGATTGGCGCCAGGCGTGCATGTCAGTGCCCGTCAAGTGGCGCAGCAGCGCCGGCAGTGGTTTGCCGTTTTGCCGCCATGCGCTCGGACAACGATTCCAACAGGAAGAAGAAGACCGGCGCAAAGATCACCGCGACGAGCATCGACGCAAGAATGCCGCCGATCACGCCGGTGCCGATTGCACGCAAGCTGTTGGCTCCCGGACCACTGGCAATGGCAAGCGGCACACAACCCAAACCGAAGGCGAGGGACGTCATCACGATGGCGCGCAGTCGCTGCCCGGCGGCCTCGATGGCCGCTTCGCGCGCCGACATGCCGGCATGCACTTTTTCGATCGCGAATTCGCAGATCAGAATGGCATTTTTCGCCGACAGCCCCACCAAGGTGACGAGACCGACCTGAAAATAGACATCGTTGTCGAGGCCGACGGCCCACGTGAGCGCCAATGCGCCAAGAATGGCCACCGGAACTGTCAGCAGCACGGCGATGGGCAGTGTCCACTTCTCGAACTGCGCTGCGAGCAGCAGGAACACGAGGATCAGACCGTAGATGAATGCCGAACTCGACGTACTGCCCGAACTTTTCTCCTGCAACGCCTGACCTGCCCACGCAAACGAAAAATCGCCGGGCATCACTTCACGGGCAACTTCTTCCATCGCGTTGAGCGCCTGCCCCGAACTGTAACCAGCCGCCTGGCTGCCGGTGATCTTGACGGCGGGAAAGCCGTTGAAGCGCGTGACGAGTTTGGGTGACGCCACGTAGCGCGTGGTCATGATCGCCGACAGCGGCACATTGGCGCCCGACTTGGAGCGAACGTAGATCTTGTCGAAATCCGACGGATTCATCCGGTAGTTGGCGTCCGCTTGCAGGATCACCCACCACACACGGCTGAATTGTGAAAACTGCCCGGCAATCTGCGAACCAAAAAAAGTCTGCATCGTGGAAAACGCATCGGCCACCGTGACCCCGAGCGCCTCGGCACGATTGCGATCGAGATCGACGAACAGTTGCTGCGTCGCCGCCCGATACGACGTCGACAATCCCTGCAATTCCGGTCGCTGGCGTGCCTTGGCCAGAAACGTCTCGACGGCGATACCAGTGGCGCGCGCATCGCCACCCCCCCGATTCTGCATGTAGAACTCAAAGCCACCGGTGGTACCCAGGCCGGGAATGGACGGTGGATTGAGCGCAAACATAAAGCCATCGCGGACCCCCGCAAACTGCGCGTTAAGCCGCTTCAACACCGCAAACGACAGCATGGATGCATCGGTACGCTCGTCAAATGGTTTGAGCGACGCGAAAATAATGCCGGAATTATTCTGGATCTGGCCGTCGAGAAGACTGTAACCCGCGACCGACGCGACGTCTTGCACCGCCGGGTCCGCGGACACGATTTTCTGTGCCTGATCCACCAGCTTCGCGGCGACCTGTAGATTGGCGGTGTCCGGCGCGTCGATGACGGCGAAAAAATAGCCCTGATCCTCGTCGGGCACGAAGCTCGACGGAATGATCTTGAACATGAACATGATGCCGACCAGAATGCCCGCAAACACGATCAATGCCACCGGCCACGCGCCAATCGCGCTGCCGACCATGCCGACATAGCGCTTCTGGATCCG
>JBDTTY010000385.1:0-3423 GCA_040007975.1 Betaproteobacteria bacterium
GCAGAACGACTTCCCTCTATTCCGAAGGCAACAGTTTTGTGGCGGGCATTCGCGCGGCCGTACTGGTTGTCGTGCTGGGGGCGTTTGCGGCAGCGGTGGATCATGTCACCGACCGTCCGCAAGCGCCGTTGCTGCAGTCGAGTGCCGTCGCGCAGCCGACGACCACAACAGTCGCCGGTGAGTCCTTCGTGGTGCCGACGGAATTGCACGCCAACGAAGGCGACGTCACGTCGCCGGTGTCCACATTCTGACGCTGCCATGACGCCGCAAAAACAATCAGCGGTCGATGCCGCCAAAGCAGATGTATTTAACCTCGACGAACTCATCAATGCCGTACTTGGAGCCTTCGCGCCCCAGGCCCGATTGCTTGACACCGCCAAACGGCGCGACGTGGGTGGTGACAAGGCCGGTGTTGACGCCGACCATCCCGGCCTCGAGCTGTTCGGCAATGCGCCACACGCGGCCGATGTCGCGGCTGTAGAAGTACGACGCTAGCCCGAACTCGCTGTCGTTGGCCATCTGCACCACTTCGGCATCGTCGTGAAAGCGGATCAGCGGGGCGACGGGACCAAACGTCTCCTCGCTGAAGATCTGCATCGCCGGCGTCACATTGGTGAGGATCGTGGGCTCATAGAAATTGCCGCCCAGCGCATGGCGCTTGCCGCCCAGTGCAACCTTCGCACCTTTGGCGGTGGCATCCGCCACATGCGCTTCGACCTTGGCCACCGCCTTGGCGTTGATCAGCGGGCCTTGCGTGACGCCGGACTCGATGCCCATGCCGACGCTGAGCTCCGCAACCTTGACCGCGAGCTTCGTGGCAAATGCGTCGTAGATCGTATCCTGCACGAAGATGCGATTGGCACACACGCACGTTTGACCCGCATTGCGGAATTTCGAAACCATCGCCCCTTCGACTGCCGCGTCGAGGTCGGCATCATCGAACACGATGAAGGGCGCATTGCCGCCCAGTTCCAGCGAGAGCTTCTTGACGGTGGGGGCGACCTGCTGCATCAGCAATCGGCCCACCGCAGTGGAACCCGTGAACGAGAGCTTGCGCACTTTGCGATTGGTGCACATCTCGTTGCCGATCTCGGCGGCATGCCCAGTGACCACGTTGAGCACCCCCGGCGGGAAGCCGGCGCGATGCGCGAGTTCAGCCAGCGCAAACGCCGAGTACGGAGTGGCTTCGGCCGGCTTGATCACCACCGTACATCCGGCGGCCAGTGCGGGTGCCACCTTGCGCGTGATCATCGACGCCGGAAAATTCCATGGCGTGATCGCGGCGCACACGCCTACCGGCTCCTTGACGACGACCAATCGACGATCGTTGCCGACGGTAGGTATCACGTCGCCGTACACGCGCTTGCCTTCCTCGGCAAACCATTCGACATACGCGGCGCCGATCGTGATTTCCCCAACGGCTTCGGCGAGCGGCTTGCCTTGTTCCGTGGTCAACAGCAACGCGAGATCGTCGATGTTGGCCAACATCAGCTTGAACCATTGCATCAGGATCGCGCTGCGATCCTTGGCCACCTTGGCGCGCCATGCGGGAAAAGCGTTCGCAGCGGCGTCGATTGCCAGCGCCGTCTCGGCCGCGCCGAAGTTCGGGGCCGTGCCGATCGTGCGGCCGGTGCCCGGATTGACCACAGGCATCGTCCCGCCATTGGCAGCGTTGGTCCACTGGCCGTTCACGTAGCACTGCATGCGCAGCAGCGAGGGGTCCTTGAGGGCGGGAATGGTATGTTCCAGCGTATCGGGGGGCATGGCGATCCTTCCGCAAGAAGCTGACGAGCTTCACAGTTTACCAAGTGGCGCGGGCGCTCGTTCCTTCACCGTCACCAGCAATACGCCGGCCAGTACGAGTGCGGCACCAGCCAATTGAATGGCATATATCGGTTCGCCCAGAATCATTGCACCGAAGCCGATCGTGAACACAGGACCGAGCGCACCGACCAGCGACGATGCGTTGGCCCCCATCCGGCGAATGGATTCGGCAATGAGCCATACGGGAACTACAGTCGAGAGAACCGCCATGGCCAACGACAGCATGTGCACGGAAATCGGGACGTCAAGCGCCGACCAGGGTCGTGTCAGCGCAAACTGTGCGAACACGAAGGCGGCCGAGGCCAGCATCGCCCACGCGACGAAGCGAAGCGAACCCAGGCGCTCGATGAGGTCGCCCGCTTGCACGAGATACATCGCGTAGAGCGCGGCGCCAGCAAACACGAGACCGCTGCCGATCAATGTGGCGGCCATATTGCCGGTTACCGTCAGATCGTGCGCAACGACCAGCACGATGCCCGCATACGACAGCACCAGCGCGCCAACGATGCGTCTTGTGATTTTCATGTCGAGCCACACTGCGGAAAGCAGCACGACGATGGTCGGGTAGAGAAAAAGTAGCAGTCGCTCGAGCGACGCAGTGATGTACCGCAAACCCATGAAGTCGAGCAGGCTGGCAAGGTAGTAGCCGATGAAGCCAAGCCAGGTCAGGCGCATCCAATCCGGGCGGCTGAGCGCCACCACGTCATCGCGCCGCGTTACCCACCACGCCATCGCGATGAAGAACGGTGCGGAATACAACATTCGCAGTGTCAGCAGCGTGACCGCATCGACCGGATGCAGCATGTAGGCGAGCTTGATCAGAATTCCCTTGAAGGAGAACCCGAGCACACCAATGATTGCGCATAACGGACCAGCCCAGCGAGATGGTGTTTGACCCCCCCGAGGCGTCGCTTCGCGCCGCCTCCCCCCGAGGGGGCGACCGCCTTGGGGCGGCCCTGCGGCGGTCATTGACCCCCCCGAGGCGTCGCTTCGCGCCGCCCGACTGCGCTCACGTCCTCACGCCCACGTAACGGCGCCGGACCACGCTGTGACCAGGATCAGGGCGCCGAATGCGATGCGATACCACGCAAATGGCGTGAAATCATGTCGGCTGACATACCGCAGCAACCAGCGAACACACAGGAAAGCCGAGACAAACGCCGCGACAAAGCCCACGCCGAATGACGGCAGATCGGCCGTCGACAGCAGGTGGCGATTTTTCACCGTCTCGTAGGCGCAGGCCGCCAGCAACGTGGGGATCGCAAGAAAAAACGAAAACTCGGTGGCCGCGCGGCGCGACAAGCCGAACAGCATACCGCCAATGATCGTGGCACCGGATCGCGACGTACCGGGGATCAATGCCAGCGCCTGCGCGCAGCCGATTTTAAGCGCATCGGTCCAGCGCATCGCATCGATATCGTCGATACGCACCGACTGTGGGTACAGGCGTTGCCGTCGTTCGGCCCACAGGATCACCAGCGCACCAATGACAAACGCCATCGCCACCGGCACGGGTGCAAACAGCGATGCCTTGATGATGCGGCTGAACGACAGCCCCAGTATCGCGGCGGGCATGAACGCGACCAGCAGATTGAGTAC
>JBDTTY010000386.1:0-3422 GCA_040007975.1 Betaproteobacteria bacterium
CACCACGTCGTTGCCCTTGATGTCCTCTTCGCCGATGTTGAGCAGGCCCACCGTCGGCCGCTCGATGTTCTCGACCGCTGAAACCAGCGCACTGCCCATGACGGCAAACTGCACCAGTTGCTCGGGCGAACAGTTGACGTTGGCACCAAGGTCGAGCGCGGTGGTCACGCCTTTGCGCGTCGGCAATTGCGACGCGATTGCCGGCCGGTCGATGCCGGGCAACGTCTTCAGCACAAAGCGCGCGATGGCCATCAGTGCGCCGGTGTTGCCGGCGGATACACACGCCTGCGCCGTGCCATCCTTGACCAGATTGATGGCCACGCGCATCGACGAATCCTTTTTCTTGCGCAACGCGTCGGCCGGCGGTTCGTCCATTGCCACCACTTCCGTGGCGGCGTGAATGGTGATGCGGTCGCGCGCCGGCGAGCGCGCTTTGGCCAGAGCCTGTGTCAACGGTTCTTCTAGTCCGACCAGGATTACCCGCGCGTCGGGAAATTCCTTGAGGAACTTGAGCGCAGCCGGCAGCGTGACCGCCGGACCGTGGTCGCCCCCCATCGCGTCTACGGCGACCGTGATGGTCATGCCGTGCGACATAGCGTCAAGCCAAAGAGCCTGACTTACGCGTCGTTCTTGGTCTGAACGACTTTCTTGCCGCGATAGTAGCCGTTGGGGCTGATGTGATGACGCAGGTGCACTTCACCGCTGACCGGCTCGACGCCGAGCGTGGGCGCGGTCAAAAAGTCGTGCGCGCGATGCATGCCGCGCTTCGACGGCGATTTCTTGTTCTGCTGGACTGCCATGATGATTTCCTTTCGCTACTTTGTTTGCTGTGTCAGACGCTGTCCGGACGCATCGGTGCGTACGGCAACGTCAACAACAATTCGTCTTCGACCAGCACTACCGGATCAAAGATGTGATCCGCAACCAGCACTTCGTCGTCGCTGCCGGCATCCAGGGCATCCGCCTCGGACTCATTTTTTGCCAGCACGGCGATTGTTCGCTGCGCCACGGGGTATTCAAATGTTTCGAGTGTTCGCTGACATTCCAGCGGGACACTGCCTTCGATCACAATGGCCAATGCGGGCCTGCCTGCACTGTCGACCGTGCCTTCGATGCGCCACCGGATACTGCCCGGCCCTTCAGCGAGTCGATCCGCGAGTCGGTCGGACGCTTCGACGTCGAGTACACCTTCCATCAGACCGCGCTCGCGAGCGAGTTTGAAGGCGTCGAAAGTCCCGGGCGCCTTGCGTTGCTGCGAGGGTCGTGCCGCCATTGGTAGGTAGACCTTCTCGGCCGGTTAGGCCAAACGCGAGATAATAGCCCGAAACCACCGTTCTGTCAAAGAAAGGTCAGCAAAAACAATGGGGAACGTATCGCGACCGCTGGTGCTTGCATCGACCTCCCGCTATCGCCGCGCTCTGCTGGAACGGCTTGGGGTCCCATTTACCGTCGTCGCACCTGACGTGGACGAAACCGCCCTGCCCGGCGAGGCGGCGGGTGACGCGGCCGTCCGCTTGGCCGAGGCCAAGGCACGGGCGGTGGCCGCCCGCTTTCCGGAGGCGCTGGTCATCGGGTCCGACCAGGTGGCGGACTGCGCTGGTCGCCATGTCGGCAAGCCCGGTTCGCGGGCCGTAGCGCTGGCCCAATTGCGCATGCTGGCCGGGCACACGGTGGTGTTTCATACCGGCGTCGCACTGGTGGATGCTCGCAGCGGCCGGTGTCAGGTCGAACGGGTCGACGTCGCCAGCACGTTTCGTACGCTGACCGACGCCGAAATTGTCGCCTATGTCGATGGCGAACAGCCGTTTGACTGCGCCGGCTCCGTCAAATCGGAGGCGCTCGGCATCGCGCTGTTCGACCGCATCGTAAGCGACGACCCCACCGCGCTGATCGGCCTGCCGTTAATCGCCCTCACCCGCCTGCTGCGCGTCGAAGGTTTCGACGTCCTCCAATGACCGGTACGCTGTACCTCGTTCCCAATTTGCTCGGCGTGGTGGCGCCCATCGACGTGTTGCCCGAACGCACGCTCGCAGTGGCCCGCCGGCTTACCCACTGGGTTGTGGAAACCGAAAAGCCCGCGCGCGCGTTTTTGAAGGCCGTGGGGGTGAACGCGCCCATTGCATCGCTGGACATTCGCCCACTCGGGGACGCCCGTGATGCCGCGGCGCTGGAACGCCTGCTGGCCCCAGCGGGCGTCGGCGCGGATATCGGCCTGCTGTCTGATGCCGGTTGCCCCGGAGTTGCCGACCCGGGCGCCATGCTGGTCGCCGCAGCCCATACGCACGGCATCAGTGTCGTGCCGTTGGTAGGGCCGTCGTCATTGTTGCTGGCGCTGATGGCATCCGGGATGAACGGCCAGCAATTTGCATTTCATGGATACCTGCCGGTGCCTGCTACCGAACGCGCCAATGCGTTGCGGCGACTCGAAGACGAGTCGCGGCAGCGACGTTGCACGCAATTGTTCATCGAAACACCGTATCGCAACACGGCGATGCTGACCACGATTGTCGCAACGTTGCGATCGGAAACAATCGTGTGCGTCGCGGCCGATCTGACGCTGCCCACACAAAGCATCATTCGCCAGCCAGTGGCCGCGTGGCGGCGCACCGAGCTCTCGACCTTCGACAAACGGCCCGCAATATTTTTGCTTGACGCGTGACCACTGCAGCGGCGTCAACGACGTGCCTGCTAGGTCGAGTCGGGGGAATCCTGAATGTAGCTCTTCAGCATGCGGTTTTCAAAACTCTGTTCCTCGTACACCGCCTTGGCCACATCGTGGAACGACACCACGCCAAACAGCGTGCCATCGTCCAATACCGGCACGTAACGCGCATGACGCTCCAGCATCATGCGGCGCAATTCCATCACGTCAATATTGGAACTCGTGGTAAGTGGATTCCGCTCGTAGATATCAGCGACCGTGAGTTGGCCCAATATACCGTCGTGTTCGGTCAGCGCCGCTAAAACTTCGCGAAAGGTGAGCAGACCCACCAACCGTCCGTGTTCCATGACCACGAGCGAGCCGATGTCCTGCGCGGCCATCGCGCGAACCGCGTCGAGGGCAGTGCCGGTGGGCACTGTCGTGAACAGCGTGTTGCCTTTGATCCGCAGGATTTCGGTTACGCGCATGAGGTCTCCGTCGCGCGCGTTCGAGTCGCTCGCGTGTCCTGCAAGGGTACGCCTCGAACCCGCGCCTACGCAACGCCGGTTTGCCGACCATTATTTGTAGAGCACGCTCGGCAGCCAAAGTCCGATGCCCGGAAAGACATAGAGCAGTACGAGAGCGATCACCTGAATGGCCATGAACGGCATCATCCCTGCAAAGATCTGGTTGAGCGTCACATGCGGCGGCGATACGCCCTTTAGATAGAACGCGGCCATCGCCACCGGTGGCGACAGGAAGGCCGTCTGCAGGTTGAGCG
>JBDTTY010000387.1:0-3410 GCA_040007975.1 Betaproteobacteria bacterium
GGCCGATCACCTCGGAGAGTCCGTAGATGTCGATCGCATCCATCCCCATCCGCGCTTCGATGGCCGACCGCATTGTCGGGGTCCAGGGCTCTGCGCCGAACATGCCGATTTCCAGCGACGACGTGCGTGGATCGATGCCCTGTCGTTCCATTTCCTCGGCGATGGCCAGCATGTACGACGGCGTGACCATGATCACCGTCGGCTTGAAATCCGTGATCAGTTGCACCTGCTTTTCGGTTTGCCCGCCCGACATCGGGATCACTGTGCAGCCCAGCTTCTCCGCGCCGTAATGCGCGCCGAGGCCGCCGGTGAAAAGTCCATAGCCATACGCCACGTGCAGAATGTCACCGGCGCGCGCCCCGGCGGCACGAATCGATCGCGCCATCACCGAGGCCCACATGTCGATGTCGTTGCGCGTGTAGCCGACGACGGTAGGCTTGCCGGTCGTTCCTGACGACGCATGGATACGTACCACCTGCTCACGCGGCACCGCAAACATGCCGAACGGATAGTGGTCGCGCAGATCCGTCTTCACGGTGAAGGGAAAGCTGGCGAGATCCTCCAGCGCGTGCAGATCGCGCGGATGCACGCCTTTCGCATCGAAGGCGCGGCGATAGTGCGGGACGTTGTCGTAGGCATGCGCAAGTGAAGCGCGCATGCGGGTCAATTGCAGCGCGCGCACTTCGTCGCGGCTGGCCGTCTCGATCGGCTCGAGGTCGCCCGGACGTGGTTGTTTCGACGGCATGCCTTCCTCCCTTGCGGATCGCTTCAGACCACAGTACCGTTGATCCGCATGCTCTTGCCGCGGAACAGCGCGATCGTCTCGCCCTTCTGGTTGCGCACATCGATATCGTAGACGCCCGCGCGCCGTCCCTGTGCGCGCATGTGCGCGGTTGCCGTCAGGACGTCACCTTCGCGTCCAGACGCCAGAAAATCGATCGAACACCCGGCGGCCACCGTATTGATGTTGAAGCTGTTGCACGCGTACGCGAACGCGCTGTCGGCCAATGTGAACACCAGTCCGCCATGACAAATCGCGTGTCCGTTGACCATGTCGCCGCGCACCGTCATCGACAATTCGGCAAACCCCGGGGCAATGCGCTCGAGGCGCATGCCCAGTGCCTGCGATGCCCGATCACGCTCGTACATCGCGCGCGCAACCTTTTCCGCCAGCATCTGGGCTTCGACCGGCGTCAGTGCTGCCGCAACGCCCTCCACCCCCTCATTGGCCAAGCTTGCCTCCCGCGGCGCAGCGGCGCGTGATCAGCGGCGACACGCGATATCGATCTTCGCCGTAATGCGCAGCGAGATGCTGCAACACGGCGCGCACCCGCTTCAAGCCGATGGCGTCGGCCCAGGCCAGCGGGCCACACGGATAATTCACACCCTTGCGCATCGCAAGATCGACATCGGCCGGCGCCGCGATGCCTTGCGTCACCGCGTCGGCTGCTTCGTTGGCCAGCATCGCAACGGTCCGCAGCACCACCAAGCCCGCGACATCATCGACACGCGTGACCGCAATGCCGGCCGCCTGCAACGCGCCGATCGCAGCGGCGGCGCCGGCCGGGCTGCACGAATCCGCAGCGGCAATCGCGAGGCGTGTGCAGTTGGCATAGGCCAGCGCAAGATCGAACACGACCACATCGGCATGCGCACATGCGGCGACAATGGTCGTTGCAGTACGACCATCGCTAGGCACCAGCAAGGTCCCGGCGACATCTAGATAGGCTTCGGCGACGGCGTGGTCGACAGGTATCGGCGCCACGTTGAATCCGGACGCGACAAGTCGGTCGCGCAATGCTTCAATCATCGCACCATCGCCGGCAGCGCGGATCGTATCCGGGCGCGGCTGCGGCGCTTCGGTTTGCGCGTCCAGACGCGACACGCCCGGCGTGTAGTCAAAAAAGCCGCGCCCTGACTTGCGACCAAGGTAACCCGCCGCCACCAATTCCTGTTGTGCGACCGATGGCGCAAAGCGCGGATCGTGGAAGTACGCCTCCCATACGCTGCGCGTGACGGCCAGATTAACGTCGAGCCCGACCAGATCCATCAGTTCGAACGGACCCATCCGAAAGCCACCGGCCTCGCGCATCACGGCATCAATGGTGGCCGGATCGGCGGCGCGTTCCGTATACAGCCGCAACGCTTCGCCGTAGAACGGTCGTGCACAACGATTGACGATGAAGCCCGGCGTCGACTCCGCGTGGACCGGCTGTTTGCCCCATGCCGCCGCCGTCGCGTAGGTGATGGCCAGTACTTGCGCATCGGTCGCCAGGCCGCGTACGACCTCGACCAACGGCATCACCGGCGCAGGATTAAAAAAATGCATTCCAATTACACGTCCGGGATGCTTCATGCCGGCCGCCAGCGCCGTAATCGAAATCGACGACGTGTTCGACGCCAGAATGGTCTCCGGCGTGACGACGACTTCCAGTTCGCGCAACAATTGGCGCTTGACCTCGAGATCTTCGACGACGGCCTCGACGACCAACTTCGCGCTGACCAGATCGCCCAACGCGTGCACCGGAATCACGCGCCCTGCGGCGGCCGCGGCGGCCGTGGCATCGAGTTTGCCTTTGGCCGCCAGCGCTGCCAACGTTGCGCCAATCCTGACCTGCGCCTCATCGGCGGCACCCATCCGCGTATCGAATAGATGCACGCGATGACCCGCCTGTGCCGCGATCTGCGCAATGCCGGCCCCCATTGCTCCGGCGCCGATCACACCGATTTCCGCCGAGATCGGCAATCCACTCGCGGTTGTCATCGTCACTGGCCCATAAAGTTGGGGGGGCGCTTCGCAGCAAATGCGGCGACGCCTTCGCGATAATCCGCCGAATTGCCAAGTTCACGCTGCAGGTCGCGCTCCAGATCCAACTGGTCCGGCAGCGTCGCCGTGGCCGACGCATACAGCGCGCGTTTTGTCGCCGCCAACCCGCGCGTGGGTGCCTGTGCCAGAAGTGCCAGCAGCGTGTCGACGGTCGACACGAGGTTGGCATCGTCGACGCACTGCCAGATGAGTCCCCATTCTGCCGCCGTGGCGGCGGGAAGCTTGTCACCCAGCATCGCGAGCCCCATGGCCCGCGCCGTGCCAACCAGACGCGGCAGATAGTACGTGCCGCCTGAATCCGGGATCAGACCGATCTTGCAGAACGCCTGGATGAAACTCGCCGACTTGGCCGCCACGACAATGTCGCAGGCCAGCGCAATATTGGCCCCCGCTCCTGCGGCCACTCCATTGACTGCGCACACGACCGGCAGGGGCAACGCGCGCAACGCCAGCACCAGCGGCCGATAGTTGGCTTCGATCGATGCGCCGAGGTCCACGGGCGTCGCTCCGGGTGCCACCGCGCGATCGGACAGATCCTGCCCGGCGCAAAAGCCGCGCCCCGCACCTGTCAACAAGAGCACGC
>JBDTTY010000388.1:0-3398 GCA_040007975.1 Betaproteobacteria bacterium
GCGCGCAATACTCATAGAGGCGGTCACGTCAGCCAGCACCGTGGGCGCGTAAAAATAGCCGTCCTCCAATCCTGAAATCCTAGCGATCGAGCCGCCGGTGACGACGCGGGCACCCTCGCCGACACCCTTGTCGACCATCGCGGCAACTCGTGCCAGTTGCCGCGCGTTGACCAGCGGCCCCATCGTGGTGGTCGGCTCCATTCCGTCGCCGAGCACCATCGATCTGCATCGCCGGGCCAGGCCCTCGACGACTGCGTCGTACAACGAACGGTGCGCGATGATGCGGCTGATCGCCGTACAGCGCTGCCCCGCGCACATGCACGCCGCTGCCGTGATCTGGTTCAGGCACGACTCGAGATCGTTCGAGTCGTTGATGACGGCGGCGTTCTTGCCACCAAGTTCCAGCGATATCTCGGCCAGGTTTTCTGCTGCCATCGCGTAGATGCTCTTGCCGGTGGCGACCGACCCGGTAAACGTGACTCCGGCGATGCCTGCTGAACCGACCAACGCGCTGCCAGTCTCGCCCCGACCGTTCACCACCTGCAAAACGCCCGAAGGCAGCGCTTTGCGCCCGATGTCGGCCATCAGGGCAGTAGTGGAGGGACTGTACTCGGAAGGCTTCATGATGACGGCATTCCCGAACACGATGGCAGGTGCAAGCTTGCGCAGCGGGGTCAGGATCGGGAAGTTCCACGGCGTGATCGCGGCGATCACGCCACGCGGGCGTCGTATCACCATGTTGCGGATGCCCGACCGTGCCGATGGCATTACCGCACTGTGTCCGCGCAACGCTTCGCCGGCCATGAAGCGCGCCTCGGCAATCGATTTCGCCACCTCTCCTTTAGCCTCGGCGAGAGGCTTGCCCTGCTCGAGCGTAATCGATCGTGCGAGGTCATCGGATGCAAGTTCGAGCAACTTGAGAAACGCCTCGAACGCCGCCACGCGGTCCGTTGCCGGCTTGGCACGCCAGGAGCGTTGCGCCTTCACCGCCACACCCACCGCCTCGGCAATCTGCCCCGGTGACGCGGCAGAGTAGTTACCCACTACAGACGATGGCCGCGCAGGGTTCACGGTGTTGAATTCGGCCGCGGCCCCGTCGGTCCACTGCCCATCGATCAGATTGCCAAATTTGTACATGTCCCCATCCGTCCTGTTGGCGCGCACAACACTGTGCACGCAGTTATTCGTTGCCAAGCACCAGAGCGGCCCCCTTTTCGCCGATGGCGATGGCCGCGGCATTGGTATTGCCGGACACCAACGTTGGCATGATCGACGCATCAATCACGCGCAGTCGCTCCATACCCCGCACTCGCAACGCACCGTCCACCACTGCGTCGGCGTCGTTCCCCATCTTGCATGTCCCCACCGGATGAAAAATGCTGCCGGCGCTCGCGCGGATGAACGCATCGATCGAAGCATCATCGTCGGCGGCAGCCGCACCCGGTGCGAATTCCTGCTCCACCAGTTCCACCAGCGGTGACGTGCCGGCGATGCGGCGCGCCAGACGCACTGCTTTGCGCAGCACCGTTAGATCCTCCGTAGCGGACAGATAGTTGGCATGGATCCGCGGCGCGGACCGTGGATTGGCATCGGCAAGTTCGATGTGGCCTCGGCTGGCCGGCCGGAGCTGGCAAACCGACGCCGTGAAACCCGGAAATCGGTGCAGCCCTTGTCCTGGGCGATCCGCGCTGAAAGTAATGAAATGAAACTGCACGTCGGGACGCACGGCATCGCGCATTACGTTCACGAACGCGCCAGCTTGTCCGGCGCCGACGGTGAGCGGGCCGCGCCGCGCCAGGGCCCACTGAGCGCCCGCCCAGAGCGTTCGCAATGGACTGGCGAAGACGTCGTTGTATGTGATGGGTCGTTTCGCCTTTAGTACTACCCGCACCTGCAGGTGGTCCTGTAGATTGGCGCCGACGCCCGGCAGCGGTAGCGTCGTCTCGATACCGGCGCGCGCCAGTTGTTCCGGCGCGCCGATGCCCGAGAGCAACAGCAACTGGGGCGAATTGATGACGCCTGACGCGAGCAGCACCTCGCGGCGCGCCGCAGCTGTCTGCACGGTGCCATCCCGTTCGAATTCCAGGCCGACCGCGCGCCGTCCGCTGCAGAGCACGCGCCGCGCGAGCGCGCCCGTCAGCACCGTAAGGTTCGGCCTCCGCCGCGCCGGACGCAGATAGGCCGTCGCCGGACTACAGCGCAAACCATTGCGAGTAGTGAGCTGGAAGTAGCCGACGCCGTCCTGGCATTCGCCGTTGAAGTCCGGGTTGACCGGGATGCCACAGTGCTGCGCGCTGGCAATGAAGGCCTCGCACAGCGGATGATGTTCGGCAAGGTCCGACACCCAGAGCGGCCCGTCCACGCCGTGATAGGCATCGCCGCCACGCACCTGATGCTCCGCTTTGCGGAACCAGGGCAACATGTCCTCGTAACCCCAACCGCGATTGCCCAAGGCCGCCCAGCCATCGAAATCCTCGCGCTGACCGCGGATGTATACGAGCCCGTTGACCGAACCTGATCCACCGAGCACCTTGCCGCGCGGCCAATAGATGCGCCGCCCATCCAGCGCGGATTCCGGTTCCGTTTCGTACCCCCAGTTGATACGACGATCGAAGATGGTCTTGCCATAGCCGATCGGGATATGAATCCACGGGTTCGTATCCCGTGGGCCGGCCTCGAGCACCAACACGGTATGGCGACCATCGGCGCTCAGTCGGTTGGCCAGAACACACCCGCTCGAACCCGCGCCGACGACGATATAGTCGAACTCCTGGACCGCGCGGTTCATCGAACGCAGCGCAAGGGACGGCGACGCCGACACTTCGCGACCGAGGACCGCGTTGGCCACATTCCCGCTGCGCGCACCATCACAGCGGCGTCAACGTTTTGGGCACGATGAATTGACCCTCGTGCCAGTATTCAGCCCGCGTCTCGCCACCGTTCGCCACGTCGATAAGGAACGCGCCGAGCCGCTGCGCTGCCAGTTCCAGGTCCGCTCCTTTCGTGAGCACATCACTTAGGTCCGTGTCGATGGCGTCGGCCCATCGCGAAACCGTCATCGGGTTGCCGCAAACCTTGATCGTGGGTGCCAGCGGATTTCCCGAGGGGTTGAAGACACCCATGCCAAACAGCGTGATCTGCGCACCGGCGGCGACCATGCCCGTGATGGAGCATGGACTGAAAAACGGGGTATCCATCAGGTACAGTCCCGCCGCATCCGGCGCTTCGCCGAAGCCCAGCAAGCCGGTGAACGAACTCGACCCCACCTTGGCCACGGCGCCCATGCTTTTTTCGATGAGTGTCGTGAGTCCGCCCTCGATATTCTCGGCGGTGGGGTTGACGCCACGGTAGCGTTCGCCATCCTCACTCTGGTTGTCGGGGCGGTTGGCATCTACGGC
>JBDTTY010000389.1:0-3396 GCA_040007975.1 Betaproteobacteria bacterium
TTGCGTCGACAAATTCGACGGAAGGCCGATCATCTGTTCTGCCACGGATGCTTTCGCGGCTTCCGATGCGTCGAAATGGTGTTTGGCATTCGCTTGGTGGTTCATTGCGTTGCTCCGCACGGCACCACGCCCGGCATTCGGGCAAGCCGCATCAAGTTGCTTGCAGTCATGGTGAGTTTGAATTGCTGATCGACTCGTTGCAATCCGCGAAACACCGTTTGTCGAATCCGGCCGATAGTCTTGCCCCAGCCGAAGTGCTCCTCGATGCGTTTGCGCACGATCTGACTCAAGCGATAACTCGGGTGTCGCGTAGTGCGGCCGTCGATCGCGCTACCACCGCGCCGGGTAACGTTGGCAGCGATGTGCGGCGTGACTTTGCGCTCTCGGCACGCGGCAACAAAGTCGGTGGTGTCGTAGGCTTTGTCGGCGCCGATACTGCGGCGACCGGAGTCCGGCACGGCATCGAGCATGGCCAGCGCGGCGGCGCGCTCGCCAAAACCATCGGCATGAGTGACCACCGCGCTAACCACCAAGCCGTGGCGGTTCTCCATCAGCACATGACCTTGGTAACAGAGTATCGACGCGGTGTTGTGGCTCTTGCGATAGGTTCGCGCATCAGGGTCGGTCGTGCTCGCGTGGGTGTCGTTGCTGCGCGCCTGGCCTTTCCAGTCGGCTTGCGCGTTGCGCCCGCCACCACCGGGCCGCTGATCGTCACTGCCGTCTTTCGGCCGAAAGCTCTTCTGGCTTGCCCACGCCTGAATCAGCGTGCCGTCGACCGAGAAGTGTTCCTTCGACAGCAGGCCGCGGGCATCGGCCAGGCGCATGACCTCGGCAAAGAAGCCTTCCACGACCTGATGTTCGAGCAACCGATCACGATTCTTCGAGAACGTCGAGTGATCCCAGATCGCGTCATCCAGTGCCAGCCCCACGAACCAGCGGAACAACAAGTTGTAGCGCAGCTGCTCGCACAGCTGCCGTTCGCTCCGGATCGAATAAAACACTTGCAGCAGCAATGCGCGGACCAGCTTCTCCGGCGCGACCGAGTCGCGGCCCCTGTCGGCATAGATCGCGTTGAACTGTGCATTCATCGCCGTCAACGCCTCATTCACCATCGTCCGGATCGCGCGCAGCGGATGATCAGCCGGCACAAAGTCATCCAGCTTCGACACCGTAAACAGGCTTTCCTGCACCGCATCTGCTCCGCGCATCGTCATCACTCCGAGGTCGCCAACATGACAACTACAGAGACCGCAAATCTGCCGCAAAGTGCGTTCACAATCGAACGAATTTCAACAGCCTGCTAGGGCAGGCCCCTTAGTCGCTTTCATTGCGTTTACGCGTGCGCGATGCATCGGCAACTTTCCTGCCGTGTAACGCTTCAGCAGCATGCGTGCCACATCGAGGTCGAATTGCGGTGCGGGCGGACACTCCAGCAACGCCGCCAGTTCACCTTCGTCGCGCGCCGTACCCAACCAGCACCAGTCACGCAGCACGTGCACATCGGTGCGCTGACCGGCCACGTCGACCTCGCGCAACACGCCGATACCATCGATCGGCCACGGTGGAATCTGCACATTCGCCAGTGCCGCCTGCAATCGCACATCGTGCTCGGCCCCCGACTCGAGCCCCACGCACGCGCCCGCGCACCGCTTGATCTGCCGCTGAAAGCATGGGCCCTCCGCGCGCTTTTCAATCCCCAGCCGCCGCCAGCACAGTGCATGTTCTCCGGCCAGAGCACGCAAGGCTTCGCGCGCGCCGCGCTTGGATGAAAACGGGCCGTAGGCGCCGACCAGCTCGGCAGTAGTGATGTCGCTCGCCGCTATGAATTGTGGTGGACCATTCTCCACCAACCTCAACACGCCGGCGTCGGCCTTGCGACGTAGCGCGCGATTGTGCGCGGGCAGCAGGCGTTTGATGATGATCGCTTCGCGGATCAATGCGCCCAGTTCGCCGGCGGTGGATTCGAACTCGATGCGACGGATTTCCTGCGACAGGCGCAGATCGGATTCCTGACGCCAGTCGCTGGTGAAGTGCGCACCGACGCGCTCGCGCAGATGCACGCTCTTGCCGATGTAGAGCGGTAACGGATTCTCGCCGTAGAAAAAATAAATGCCGGGCCCCTCAGGCAAGGCGTCAAGTGCATCGGGGGACAATTGCGGCGGCAGGCTGGGAATCTTCAGGATGCGCTTGACCGCAGCCGCAATGGTTTCCGCGGGATGCTCGCGATACAGCATCTCGACAAAGGACCACAGGACGCGCGCGTCTCCCAACGCGCGATGGCGCGCAGTGTTGGTCAAGTCATGCCGCGCGACGATCGCGTCGAGGCCATGACCCTGCGCGTCCGGGTAGAGGCGGCGTGACAAGCGCACCGTGCACAGCGCCCTGGCGGACATCGGGCGGCCAATGCGCGCAAATGCGTGTTTCAAAAAGCCGTGATCAAAACGCGCGTTGTGGGCGATGAATACGGCACCGTCGAGACGCTCCTCGATGTGCGTGGCGATCGACCCAAACGTGGGCGCGCCGGCCACCATGGCGTCCGTGATCCCGGTCAGCGCCTGGATGACTGACGGAATCGGCATCTCGGGATCGACCAGCGAACTCCATTCCGCCACGCGGGGTGGACCGCCGTCAGGGTCCATGTCGACGCGTACGATGCCAACCTCGGTGATCCGGTCCTCCCCGGCACGCATGCCGGTGGTTTCCAGATCGACAAAGGCCAGCGACGGGGCAAAAAGCTGCATGGGGCCGTGGTGGGTTCAGGTCGGTTGCGTGAAGATGGAGAGGGGGGCTTGACGCCGCGAACGTTCGTTCGTATTCTACGCACATGTCGAACGATCGTTCATACCTGATCTCGCTGCAGGATTATTACGCCCGCCATCGCGCGTTGCCATCTTACGCATCGATCGGCAGCCTGCTGGGGTTGAAGTCCAAGTCATCCGTGGCCGCCATGGTGGCGCGCCTTAAATTGGCGGGCTTCCTGGACTCCACCCCGGACCGTCGTTTGGCGCCCACCAAGCGCTTCTTCGCGCGGCCGCTGGCGGAGTCACCGGTGCGCGCCGGCTTGGCGGAGCAGGTGGAAGACGGCGACGCTGACGCGCTGACCATCGACGACTATCTGATCGAACACCCGTCGCAGACGGTACTTATTCGTGTCAAAGGCGATTCAATGATCGACGCCGGGATCTTTGACGGTGACCTGGTCGTTGTCGAAAAGCGACCGTCCGCGCACAAGGGCGACATTGTCGTAGCCATCGTGGACAACCAATTCACATTGAAGCGACTTGATCTTGAAGACGGCAAGTTCGTGTTGAAAGCCGAAAACAAGGCATTCGCCACGATCCGGCCGGAAGGTTCGCTGGAAATCTTCGGGATCATGGTCGGGCTGGTTCGCAAGCT
>JBDTTY010000390.1:0-3395 GCA_040007975.1 Betaproteobacteria bacterium
GCCGCCACCAGCGCCTGGCGGGCGGTTTCGAGGCTGGACAGCAGCGTTTCCCGCTCGATGGCCTCAATGTCGAGATCGCGCAGCCGGAACAGGTGGACGCGGTTGCGGGCCCGGGCCAGGATCGGCAGGTTGGGAAAGTGCTTGCGGACGAGCGCCGCGGTCTTGACCGACGCTTCGACGTCGTCGATCGCCAGCACGAAGAGCTTGGCATCCCGAGCCTTGGCGGATTCCAGAACCTCGACGCGCGAGGCGTCGCCGTAATAGACCTTGTTGCCAAAGCGGCGGACAAAGTCCACCTGCTGGTAGTTGGCGTCGATCGCCGTGAACGGGATGCCGGCACCCCCCAGCACCCGGGACACGATCTGCCCGTAGCGTCCGTAGCCGGCAATGATCACCGGATTACCGGGCCCGTCGATCGTGTCGAATTCCGGCGGCTTCCTTCGCTCCAGCCACCGCGCGAGCAGATTCTCGTGCAATGCAAACGACAGCGGCGCCATCAGCATCGACACCGTGACCACCAGCACCAGAAATTGGGCGGTCGCGGCGGGCAGTATCTTTTGGCCGACCGCGGCGGCAAACAGCACGAAGGCAAATTCACCGCCTTGCGCCAGCAACACCGCGATCCGCTGGGCGTCGTCGTTGGCGGTGCCAAACGAGCGGGCGATGACATAGAGCATCACGGCCTTGAGCGCCAACAGGCCCAACGCACAGCCGATCACGATCAAGGGCTGCGCGGCCAGAACCGTCAGATTGGCGTTCATGCCAACGACCATGAAGAAGAGGCCCAGCAACAGACCCTTGAATGGTTCGACGTCGGCTTCGAGTTCGTGTCTGAATTCCGAGTCGGCCAAGAGCACGCCGGCCAGAAACGCGCCCAGCGCCATGGACAGGCCGATGGCATCCATCAGCAGCGCGGCGCCGATCACCACCAGCAACGCCGCCGCGGTGAACACTTCGCGGCCGCCGTAATTCGCGACGGCCTTCAACGCGGGGCGCACCAGCAGGCGGCTGCCGATGATCACGCCGGCGATCGCGGCGACGCCTTTGCCGGCCAGCAACCAGCCGTTGGTTGTGTTCGATTCGTCCGGCGACAACAGCGGCAACAACGCGATCAGCGGAATGACGGCGAGATCCTGAAACAGCAGAATCGAAAAGGCGCTGCGCCCTGCCGGACTGCTCAATTGTCCGCGCTCGCCAAGCCACGCGAGCACGATCGCCGTGGAGGACATTGCGAGGCCAAAACCCACGATAACCGACGTCTGCCATGCCACGCCAAACGCTGCGGTGACCCCGCCGATCACCGCAGCGCTCAGCAGCACCTGCGCACTGCCCCAGCCGAACACCGATTGCCGTAATGCCCATAGCCGCAATGGCTCCAGTTCGAGGCCGACCAGAAACAGCAGCAGCACCACGCCCATTTCGGCGAAGTGCATCGTGTCGTCGGAGGCGGGGATGAGACCCAGGCCCCACGGACCGATCAGCGCGCCGGCCGCCAGGTAGCCCAGCACTGCGCCAAGCTTGAGTCGCCGGAAGAGCGGGACCACGATCACCGCCGTGGCAAGCAGGATGGCCGATTGCGAAAGAAGGGTCATGCCAGCCTGTAGGAAAGGAAATACGCGCGTTCCGACGGACAGCGATCACGAAACGGTACGCGCTACGCGTATTCTACCGATTGGCCGTCACTGCCTGAGGTGTGTTCGTGACTGCATTGATTGAACCGCTGCCGTCGTCGGAGCGCATTCTCACGCTGGATATCGTCCGCGGCATCGCGTTGCTCGGCATTCTGATCATGAACATGCCGGGATTCGCGCTGTCGTTCTGGGTCGATCTGGACGGTTCGCATCTCTTCAGCGACCCGGTCAATCGCACGGCCGAGGTGGTTCGCGATGCGCTTTTCTCCGGCAAGTTCAACAGTATGTTCAGCCTGCTGTTCGGCATCGGCTTCACGATCCAGTTTGGCCGTCTGATGGAGCGCCAGCCCGATCGCGCGGTGTGGATCTATTGCCGCCGCCTGTTGGTGCTGTTGGTGCTGGGCCTGCTGCATGCGATGATTTTCTGGGGCGGCGATGTATTGCACGTCTACGCAATCCTTGGCTTTGGCTTGCTGCTGCTGCGTCACGTATCGGACCGGGTGGTCATCGGGCTGATCGTCGCGTGCATTTTCTTTCCGGTTGTGTCGCAGGTGTTGCGGCTCACGTTCCTCACGCCGCAGATGATGACCGAGCAACTGGCGATCGGGAAGATTTTCGAGAACGCGGACAACGTTGTATTGGCGCACGGCACGTTCGTCGAAGCCGCGCGTTTGCGCATCGTCGAGTTCATCTACAGCTATGCCGATCCGATTGCGTTGTGGGGGTTCCTGGGCTTTTACGTGCAGATGACCACGACGATGCTGCTGGGCTTCCTGATCGGACGCAACGGGTGGGTGCGGCGGATTCCCGAATTGGGGCCGCTGATCCGGCGGCTGCAATGGGGAGCCCTGGCGGTAGGACTTGCGTGCGCGGTGGTGTTCTCGATCGGGGGCATCTTGTTAAAGCCGATGGAGATCTCGCCATGGCGCTTGATCACCAGTCCCAGTTACGCGTTGAGCCGGCTGGCGCTGATGTGCTTTTACGTGCTGACGATTGTCCGGTTGGCCCAATTGTCGTCGTGGCAGCATCGACTGGCGCCGATCGCGGCCACGGGCAAGGCACCGCTGACCAACTACCTGATGCAGACGCTGATCGCCACGACGATTTTCAGCGGCTGGGGGCTTGGCTGGTGGGGCACCGTCGGCCCGGCGCTGCAACTGGTGATCGCCTTTGCGATCTACTTCGTGATCCAGGTGCCCCTATCGGTTTGGTGGTTCAAACATCATCGATATGGACCGCTGGAGTATGCGTGGCGCGTTTTGACGTACGGAGTTTTGCCGCCATCGCCTGACATTTTGGCCCCGAGAACTCCGCCGCCAGCGCATCGATGAACAGGCGGGCCCGGGCGGGCATCAGCCGTCGACCCGGGAATACCGCCCACGCGATCGCGACGGGCGGAATCCACATCGGCAAAGCGCTCCGTATCCCGTGCTGGATGAGGCCTTCATGGAAGCGAAGATGACCGCCGCGGACATGCGCACGACGACCCAGGCGGACCGTTTGACGCTGGACGATGCGTTGATTACAGAAATTCAGGCCGCAGATAAGGTGGTGGTGGGTTTGCCGATGTACAACTTTGGAGTGTCGGCCCAGTTGAAAGCCTGGATCGATGTGATCGACCGCGCGCAAGTCACGTTTCGCGGCACGGTCAGCGGACCGGAGGGTCTGCTGCAGGGCAAGGAGGTTTACGTGGCGCTGGCGCGCGGCGGCAAGTGTCGGGATACCCCTGCCGATGCGCAGGTGCATTATCTGCAGTTGGTGGTG
>JBDTTY010000391.1:0-3389 GCA_040007975.1 Betaproteobacteria bacterium
CGAAGGACATGCGCGACAACTGGTGCGTCGGCTATACGTCGCGCTACACCGTGGGCGTCTGGGTCGGCAATTTTTCCGGCGCGCCGATGCACGATGTGTCCGGCGTGACGGGCGCGGCGCCGATCTGGCGCGATGTCGTGCATTTCCTGCATCGCGCGGAACGTTCGACGCGGCCACTACCGCCCGCCGGCGTTATGGCCGCTGTCGTGACGTTTGCGCCAACCGTAGAGAGCGAGCGCAGCGAATGGTTCGTGCGCGGCACCGAGATGCCGCAGGTGCGTGCAAGCACAGGCCGAGGGGACGACTTGGCCGAAGTCACATCGCGCATCCGCTATCCTGCGCCCGATACCATCATCGCGCTCGACCCCGACATCCCCGCCGCGCATCAGCGCATGGCATTCGTCTCCAGTCCTGCCGCGGCCGGATTGCAATGGAAGCTCGATGGCGAACTGCTCGCCGAGCGTGGCGGCCGGGCGCTGTGGGCGCCGACCCCGGGCCGACATGCATTGGTGCTCGAGGATGGCCACGGGATGACGCTTTCGCGCGTCGACTTCGAGGTGCGCGGCAACGTCGCGGCGCATGTGACTGCAAGCGCACCCCGCGATCGACCGTGATGATGCGCAACCAACGCACGACGCCGGTTACTCCTGAGGCAGCGCTTACGTATTGATCACATGGCCCGGCACAGGGGGACGTCCGTGCCGCGCCAATTCGATCACCTGCCCGCCCGCCGCCTGCGCGTCCGCCGCGTCGTGCGTCACCAGCAGTATCGGCAATCCGCGCTGCGCCGCGTGATCGAACACAAAGCGCCGGAAGTCCTGCCGCAACTGCGCATCGAGGCGATTGAACGGCTCGTCCAGCAGCAGCACTTCGGGCTCCGCCAGCAGCGTGCGCAACAGCGCCACGCGTGCCCGCTGCCCGCCAGACAGTGTTGCGGGATCGCGTGTTGCGTATCCCACCAGATCCGCTTCGGCCAATGCCTCGTCGATGTGCCGGCGTCGTGATCGACGATCACGGATGCGGTCGGTGAGCGCAAATGCCAGATTTTCGCCGACGGACAAATGTGGAAACAACAAATCATCCTGAAACTGGATGCCCACGCGCCGCCGCTCGGGTGACAATATCGTGATGTCCCGTCCACCTACGCTCACGCGTCCCTCCGCCTTGAATACCGGATCGAGTGTCCCGGCGATGAAAGCCAGCAACGTCGACTTGCCGCATCCGGAAGGCCCCATCACCGTGGCACATTCGCCAGGCACCACCGTCAGATTCATCGCGTCAATCAGTGCATGGCCGTGCAACATGATGCGCACGTCATGCAATACCAGCGAACCGCGCGCTTGCATCGTCACCGCCATCCCTGCACCCCGCGCCGATTGGCGTACAGCAATGCGGGCAGTCCGGCCGCCACCAGATAGAACAACAACGGCATCGCCGACTGCATCAACGCATAGGCGCCGATCACGCGGCGATCCGCGCCCGCAGCCAACGTGACCGCTTCGGTGGTCAGTGTCGGCACGCGGCCATTGCCGGCAAACAGCGTCGCCAGATATTGCCCGACGCTGACGGCAAATGCGACCGCGCAGGCGATGAGGATCGGACGCAGCAATAATGGAATCTTCACGCGCATAAATATTCTGGTCGGCGAGGCGCCAAGACTGGCCGCGGTTCGCGCATAGCGCGGATCAAGAGCACGCCACGGCTCGGCGAGCGACAGGAAGAGATAAGGCAGCACAAAGATCAGATGCGCGACGATGACCGCACCCACCGCACCATCGAGATTGAAGCGCACCAGTAATACCTGCGCGCCAAACAGAAACGCCACCTGCGGCAGCAGCAGCGGCACATACAAAATCCACAACGTGCGGGAACTGGTTACCACGCGCGCACGCGATTCGTTCTCGAGGCACGCCAACGACAGGACGAGCGCGATGACCGTGGCGGCCACGCCCACCACGAATGTCCATTGCGCGGGCTCAACCAGACCTTGTGCACGTCGCATCCAGTTCGCCATTGACCACGCCTGCGGCATCGCATCGGGAAATCGCCATTGGTCGGTGAACGACCACAAACCCATGCCGACCATCGACAACACCGCGAGCAACGCCATGGCCAGCACCGTTCCGGCAATGCCGGCCACGAGCAGGTTGACCGCACCGCGACGGCGGCCACGCACAATCCAGCGGCGTCCGAGCGCAATGACGCCCCGTTCCATCAGCATCCAGCTACCGACCACCGCAACCACCAGCAAGACCAGCAATATCGCGGCGGCGGACGCCTGAAAATAGAACGTGATATCGGCATCGGTAAACCAACGCACGGCAAGCACCGCCAACGTCGGCGGATTGGTAGGCCCAAGAATCATCGCGACGTCCACCACCGACAGCGAAAACGCAATTACCGCATAGATCGGCAACCGGATCTGCGAATAGATTTGCGGCAGGATCACCTTCAACCACGCTTCAGTGCGCGCATAGCCAGCGGCACGCGCGATGGCCAGGTGCTGCGATGCCGCCACCTGATGCAGCGCGCCGACAATCATCAAGACCAGATACGGCACTTCCTTCAACAGCAAACCCAGAATCAACGCCGCACCGCCTGGGTGGCCGACCGTGGCCACGTCGGGCGGCACGGTCCACCCGGTAAGCCATGGTGACAAAGCACGTACAACCCAGCCCGACGGCGCCACCAGAAAGGCGAGACCCAGTGCGATCGCGGAATGTGGCGTCGCAAGGATGGGCGACATCCATCCACCGAGGCGACGCGTCCATGGCCTGCCCCATGCCCACGCGCAAAATGACAGCGCACCGACGACGGACAGGAGGGAAGCAACGACGCCGGTCACCAGCGTGCTGATCACGCTGGTGGAAAATCCTGGCGCCGCGGCGAGCTTGCGCCAACTGTCGAGGCCCACCGACGCACCGCCGATGGCCGGCAGATAGCCGAATGCGGGAAACAGCGTCCCCACCAGTCCCGCCACGATCGGCAGCAGCAATACGGCCACCGTCACCGCCGGCGCAAAGCGCAGCACGCCGGCCGGCGATCGGGCTGTCACTTGGTGTAGCGCTTCTCCCATTCCGCGATGATCCTCGTCATCCACGACGGATGGGGTTCAAGCAATGTCACACCCAGCTGCGCATTGGTGGGCAATGCCGGCGACTTCGGCAGATCCTCGAAGCGCTTGCGCTCGGCCGCTGTCAGCTTCGTGAAATCAAGTACGCTGAAGTTGCCCATCTGCCGCAGGTCCTGCGCATGCGCCTGCGTTTCCGGGTCGAGCAAAAAGTTGGCGACGACCATCGCCCCTTCCTTGTTGGCAGCGTTGTAGGGAATCGCCACAAAGCTCGTATTGCCGATCGTCCCTTTGCGGAACACGAAGGTCCGCACCGACG
>JBDTTY010000392.1:0-3382 GCA_040007975.1 Betaproteobacteria bacterium
CAAAGGATCAGCGATGCGTCGATACCGTAGCGAGGCAAAGCCTCTGCACAAGCGCGTGCCAGGCCGCCAATCACCGCAGCCATCGGGACGCCGCGGACCGTATGCGTTTGCGGATCGAAGAAGAGCTCGGCATGCACCACGTTATCGGCGGCGGCTCGAGCGAAGTACGCCATCGCCATCGCATGGAAATCGACTTCGGTCTGCAGCACGCTGGCGCCGGCATAGTACAGGTCAAGAAAGCTCTGCAGGTCGGTGAAGGCGTAAGCGGCACGCAATGCCGCGACGTCCGGATACGGCAGGTTGATGCCATTGCGTCGCGCCAACTCGAAGATCAGCTCGGGCTCGAGCGAGCCTTCGATGTGGATATGCAGTTCGGCCTTGGGGCACGTGACGAGCAAAGCACGCAGCCGATCACGTGGCATGGCGGGGATGTTTGCGTTCATCCGTTGCCCGGACCAAACGCGCCTTTGGCACGCGGCTGCAACATCGCGTAGGCCTCGCCAAGCGTGTCAGGAATGCCATCGTCCGTGACTTCGACACCTGTGAAATGGGTCATCGCCAACGCATAGATGTTGCGTTCGAGGTCATTGAGAGGTTGCTTGGACAGTGGCGGCACGGTTGGATCGCTCAGTTGTGCATCGGGCGGCACCGGACGCGGCACCGTGACCGGCCATGTCGATGGGTCGCGCACGGCAGCCTGGCTGACCGCGTCGCGCAAGTCCTGCGCGTCGATATCGCGATTGGTGAGATGCGGCAACTTGTACTTGCGGCATAGCGTGCGAACGAGTGCGGCGTGATTGACCGGATAGCTGACGATCGTGTTTGCCGGCGTATGCGCCGAGATGGCGATCGTCGGCACGCGAAGTCCAAGTCGATCAAAGTAGAAATCCTGCTCGCCCGCAGGCTGCAGCAGATCTGGCGTTGGGGCGGATGGCGGCACCACATGGTCGTAGCAACCGCCATGTTCGTCAAAGGTTACGAGCAAAAGCGTGTTGAGCGCACTGGAGCCCGGCGCAGGCGCCCCACTGGCCTTGATTGCGGTATAAATATTGTGCAGCAGCAGGTCCCCGGCACGCACATCCGACGGATCCGGCACCTTGAGACCATCCACGATCAGCGGCCCCGGAGGATGGAAGTCATTGTGGTTGAACATCATGCGCGGCTCGATGAATGCGTAATCCGGCAGGTTGCCCGCTGCCACATCGGCGTAAAAATCGGTCATGAATCTGAAATTGGACTTCCAATAGGGCAACAGCCGCGCCACGTGAATGAGACCCGTCAATGACACCAACTGCGATTCGTCGAAATAAATTCTCCACGTGCGGTCGGCATCCTGCAGTCGATTAAAGATCGTCGGCGCCAGATTGTTTTCCAGCCACTTTTTATGCGGCGCGTTGAGCACGTAGCCCGATGACGTTGACGCATGAAAGAATGCGCGGTTGCAGTACGTCTGCGACGGCACGGCGCTGAACCATGCGTCGTAGACAGCAAACGATTGCGCCAGCGTGGACAACACCGGCAACTGTGCCGGCGTGAACGAATCCATGATCACGCGATATTCCTCAAACGTCGGATTGCGATTTTTTTGTCGCCGAAAATTGTTGCAATAATCGTGGACGAAACCCTGCATCGCCGCAGGCTTGGCCGGCGTGGACAGGTTGTACGGCGCTTGCATTTCTCCCGACGGGAAAAATGCATTCGTAGCCGGATCGACCGTCCCAAACAACTGGGTATTGATGTGCGGATAGCCCTCGCCCGGATCGGGATTGGGGTTCTGCATATCGGCGTCCGTACCGGGACTGGGTCGCGCCGACACCGACAGGTGGCCGTCGTTGATGAAATCGGGCACCGGATTGGTGTAGTCGCCGGTAAATAGACCGTTGAACGCACTGCCCTTCGGGTAGAGGTAGCCCAGCAGGTTATCCATCGACCGGTTTTCGAACATCACGCACACCAGATGATCGAAGCGCGTGAGTGGATCGTCGATTGCCTCATCGAACGCGGCCGCAGTTTCGCCACCGCCACCACACGACGCCAACAAAGTGGCGCCCGCCGCAACCGCCGACGCTTTGAGGAACTCACGGCGTGGCGGTGTGTCCGTCTCGATCGTGGTGTTCGCGGCATCAGGATTGGGTGAATTGATGTTCGCCATGACCGTCGCTTCTACAATGTCTGTAACACCAAGAGTGCCATGTCGGTGCGCTGCCGCCAACCCCGAACCGCTGGTCGGCGCGTCGATCCGTCAGCGTGGATCACTCGGCGCCGGGACGGCGGCCTCATCGGCGACGGTTGAATCGCCATATGCGAGTATGTGGATTGTGGCAAAATCAGTGCTGGGTCTGAATGAAACTTTCCAGAATGGGATGGTCTCCATGCCGCGCCAACATGTGTTCGTATCGTTGACGATCGCCTCGTTGCGGACTGTGGGTAAATGCGCTGCCCGCTTGGCCGCCATCGTCGCCTTCGCCTGCGTGAGCGCCACCGCACACTCGGCGACGACCACCGATCCCGTGCTTTCTGACAAGGACGCCACCCGCGATGCCATTGCGGCCGCACTCGGTTATCGCGCGGTTGTCGCGGTGCCCAAGGCGGGCGAAACGGTCATCACGGTCGTCGAGTATTACAACGCTGGTCTGCAGCATTACTTCATCACCGCCGAGCCTGCCGAGATTGCCAATCTGGACAGCGGCGCATTCGGCGGCGTCTGGAAGCGCACTGGACAAACATTCAACGCGTGGGCGCTGGCTGGCAAGCCCGTTGACGCTGTTCCCGTATGCCGCTTTTTTGGCACCGATCAATACCGCACCGACGGCACGCGCATCGGTCCCAACAGCCACTTCTACACCGCCGATCCGGCGGAATGCGCGTTCGTCAAAACGGGCTATCAGTCGGTCGCTGCAGACGGGCGCAGTTATCCGGCATGGACCTATGAAGCCGATGCTTTTGCAGTGAAGCTTGCCGGCGGTGGCGTCTGCCCCGGCGGCACGGTGCCGCTGTATCGTGCCTACAACGACGGTGCACGTGGCGACCCCAATCATCGCTACTCCACCAACCCGGCATTGCTGACGTCGTTGGTGGGCTGGAGCTTCGAAGGCCTCGTGATGTGCGTGCCGGCCAATTTGGCACCGCCGCCACCATTCGATGTTCGCGGCGAGATCCGCGGTTGCGACAAACCGGAATGCGCGCCGCCGGTGTCCGGTGGCGCCGCCGTCGGTCTTGTCGATCTCGTCATCGAAATCGGCAACACTGCCGCCACGCCTATTACGGTCACCATTCCCTCGGGCTTCACGTTTGTATCGTCGACCGGCACCTATCAGGATGGACTGCTGCTCGATTCACTGATCGTGCAGATCCCTGCAGCCGGTTCGACGCGGCTGTTGCT
>JBDTTY010000393.1:0-3313 GCA_040007975.1 Betaproteobacteria bacterium
GCCTACAAACAGCAGGACGGCCGGGATCAGCAGGATCATCGGCACCAGCACCATCAGAAAGCGACCGAGCTCGCGGAGGCTGAACAGGAACGGAACGCCCACGGCCGGCAACGGGGCAAAGGATAGCGTCAGGTAGAACCCGACCAATGTAGTCAGGACGACCAGACCATTGAACACGGCCACGGCCATCCACTTGCCCAGCACCAGTTCCATCGGCCGTGCCGGTGTCATCAGCAACGGCTCCAGCGACTGCCGCTCGCGTTCGCCGGCGGTGGCATCCAACGCCACGGCCATGCCGCCCATCACCGATGCAAACAAGCCGTAATACGCCACCAGAAACAGGATGATGGAACCGGATTGTTGTGGCGTGGCGAGATCGATGTCTTCGATGTTGAGCGGATTGCCGACGGTGGGCGCAACGCCGCGCAACAGCAATCGCTGCGAGCCCCATTGGCGGTTGTATGCGCGCAGCAGGTTCTCCGCCTGCCGAATCGAACTTTGCGCGCGATCGCGCGACCGGTCGGCCACCAGACGCACGGTGCCGGCTTTACCCGCGGCGACATCGGCCGCAAATTGGCTATCGACGATCAGCACCACGTCGAGTTCGCCGGCTTTCAAGCGGACCTCGTAGTCGGCAGGCGCCGGCTTCAACTCCACTTGCTGGCGTTCGAGAAACGCTACCAGCGCGGGCGCTTGCTCGAGTCCGAGGGCCAGCAGTTTCAGCTCGCGTGCGCGATCCGCCTGTCCCGCAATCATGTTGAAGATCAGCACGATGAAGATCGGCCCTGCCACCGCGGCAGACAGCAGGGTTACCAGCATTGTGCGGCGGTCGCGAAAGGTGTCGATCACCTCCTTGCGCGCGACCGTCAGGATTCGAGCCAACGGGGTCGCACGACTCATGCGGCTAGTCCTTCACCCGTCCCCAGCAGGGCGACGAATGCATCTTCGAGCGTGGCGGCTCCGCTGTGTGCAATAAGTTCCGCTGCGGTACCGGTCGCCACCACGCGGCCCTGACCCATGATCACGATGCGGTCACACAAAGCGGCCACCTCCTGCATCACATGCGACGAAAACAGGATGCATTTGCCCGCGGCGCGCAGATTGCTCAATTGGGCGCGCAAGGCGCGCACGCTCATGATGTCGAGACCATTGGTGGGTTCGTCGAGCAGGATGGTGCCGGGGTCATGCACCAGCGCGCGGGCGATCGCCACCTTCATCTTCTCGCCTTGTGAGAATCCCTGCGTGCGTCGATCGGCGATGGTGGCGAGACCCAGAGTCTCCACCAGGGTGCTGATACGTGTCTCGAGCGCTGCCCCTCGCAGGCCGTGCAGTTCGCCGTAGTAGCGGATGTTTTCACGCGCGGTGAGTCGTGGGTACAGGCCGCGCGCATCGGATAGCACGCCGATGCCGTCGCGCACCGCGAAGCGAGCACGGACGATATCGAGGCCGTCGATCGTGGCGGTGCCCGCATCCGGCAGCATCAGCGTGGCCAGCATGCGCAACAACGTGGTCTTGCCCGCGCCATTGGGACCGAGCAGCCCGGTAATTTCGCCATCCGGCGCGGTCAGTGACACGTCGCGCACAGCGTGGACATCGCCCTTCTTGCCGAATGATTTGCGCAGACCATCGACGCGAATCATGGCCGTGGCTCCAGACGGCCGGACCACACCATTGGTGGCACACTCTTCTCGAAGTAGGTCACGCAGGACGGAGGCAGCTTGTCCGGATCGGCGGTGTCCACAAACGCGGCCAGCAGGCGCGGCCCGCATGCATGCGGCGTGACGATATGACCGAAGCCGGGAGCGATCACGTGGCGACTATTGGTCAGGCCGCGCGCCACGATGTCGCCGTAGGCGGGTGGCGTCACCGGATCCATGCCGCCCGAGATCAGCAGCGACGGGATGGCGCTTTGCAACGGCGTCGACAGCGTGGCTGATGCAGCGCCGCGCGGCCAGAACTCACATACCGCTATCGAACGCTGCGCCAGGCTGCGTACCGGTAATGCATCGAGTGCGCGCAAGGCTTCGCCCGCCTTGATGCGTGGCACGTCTTCCGTACAGGTGACGGAGAAATGCAAGGCCGCATTCATCGCGTCATTCAAATTGCCGGACAGGGCGATATTGGCGGCGAGCAGCGGGCCGTAGTGGCCTTGCGCCGCAAGACTCAGCAATTCGGGCATTAGCGTCGCCATTTCCGGCAGATATGTCAGTGGTTGCAGTGCTGCCAGCACTGCGTCCATCGTGGCATGCAATTTTTCGGGCGCACCCGTGCGCGGATCGACGAACTCGACGTCGCGCCCGCTCGGCCCCAGATCCGCCGCCACCCGTGCCAACAGGGATTGAGGATCGGGATGGGCTGCGTGGCATGCCTTCGACGCGCTACACGCGTTGAAAATCGCCTCCAGGGCGGCGGCGCGGGTGCGCCATACATCGAGCGTGATGATCAACGCGGGTGGCGCGATGCCATCCAGCGTCATCGTGCGTACGTGCTGCGGATGCTGGCGGGTGTATTCCTGCGCCACGCGCGTGCCGTAGCTGCCGCCCCACAGATTCCAGCGGTCGTAGCCCAGGGCCTCGCGCATCGCATCGAGATCCTGGATCCACGCTGCGGTGGTGTACTGCGCGAGGTCGACGCCTTGCGCGCGCAATTGCGCCACACATGCCTTGGCACGCGGCCCCGGGTCGGTGTCGAATGCATCGTCGTCCTGCGGCTTGAAGGCGTCGCAGACCAGCGGGGAAGACCGGCCGGTGCCGCGTTGATCGATCAACACGATGTCGCGGGTGCGACGGATGTCGCCGAGTCGCGCGGCGAAGGGCGCCAGGGACGACGCCGCTTGCCCGGGGCCGCCAGCCAGAATGACCAGCGGATCCTCCTTGGGACTCACGGTGTTGGCCGGCAGTACCGCTACAAAGAGCTTGAGCTTGCGACCAGCGGGCTGCGCACGATTTTCGGGCACCTCGAGTTCGCCGCATTGGGCGGCCGTCGCAAGATTGGGTAGCCGACATTCGGCAAGCGCGACGCTGCGTTTGCGCGCAACGTCGCTGCCGCAGCCGGCGAGCGCCGTGGCCGCGGCAAGCAGAAGCGCAAATGTGTGCAGTCGAGGGACCATCGCGCCGCATGTTAGCAAAGCGCGGATTTGAGCCCGCCGCGCACGGCTGAAATGTCGCCAGCGGTGCCTGGCGACACCCGGGCACAACCGATCGTCGAAGATCTGCCGCGTATACTTGCCGTTGACACTTTCGAGCACGAAGGCCATGTCTTCCAGCGATCTCGAACCCGGCATCGTCACCGACATGACGAACCGCCTGTCCTA
>JBDTTY010000394.1:0-3311 GCA_040007975.1 Betaproteobacteria bacterium
TCGCGCCAATTGACCGTGCTGTTCGTCACCCACAGCATTCAGGAGGCCGTATTCCTGTCCACACGGGTGATCGTGATGGCGGCGCGCCCGGGTCGCGTGATTGCGGACGTCCCGATCACGCAGGCGTATCCGCGAACCCCCGACTTTCGCGGCAGCGCACGCTTTGCCGCGTGGTGCGAAGAACTGTCGACAATGGTTGCGCACGCGGCAACTGAAGCATCGGCATGACGCCGCGTCCCACCGTGTCGGTTGCATTGCGCGTGCTGGCGCCGCTGCTGGTGGCGACGATCCTGCTTGCCTTGTGGCAAGCGGCCGTCACATGGTACGACGTGCCGACGTATCTGGTGCCGGCACCCACGCGCATCGCGCAGACGTTGTGGCTCGATCGCGATTTGCTGCTGCACGCGCTCGGCGTGACCGTCGGCATCGCGTTGACCGCACTGGCGCTGTCCATCATCGTTGGCGTCGCAGTCGCATTGCTGTTTGCGCAGAGTCGCTGGATCGAGGCGTGCTTCTTTCCGTATGCGATTCTGCTGCAGGTCACGCCCATCGTGGCCATCGCACCGCTCATCATCATCTGGGTGCACGACACGCGCCTTGCCTTGATCCTGTGTGCGGTGGTCGTGGCGATCTTTCCGATCATCTCCAACACCACGCTGGGATTGCGCAGCGTAGACCCCGGCCTGGCGGACCTTTTCCGGATGAGTCGCGCCACACGCTGGCAAACGCTGATGCGGCTGCGCATCCCGGGCGCATTGCCCTACTTCTTCGCGGGCCTGCGAATCGCGAGCGGACTTGCCTTGATCGGTGCCGTGGTGGCCGAGTTTGTCGCTGGAACCGGCGGCCAGGGCGCGGGGTTGGCCTATCAGATCCTGATGTCCGGCATTCAGTTGAACATTCCGCGTCTGTTTGCTGCGCTCGTGCTGATCACGCTGGCAGGTGTCGTGTTGTATCTCGCGGTCAGCGCACTGGCGCATCTTGCGTTGACGCGCTGGCACGAAAGTGAATTGTCGCCGGAGAACTAACGCGCGGATGCGGATGCGCTCGCGATGTGGTGATACATCATTACCTGCCGCCGAGACATGGGGCGGACGACGCGCCGCAGCAGACTGGCCCAGGATTTCAACGAAATCCGCTCACCGGTTTGAAGCTGGTACGCTTTCGCACCAATACAATGCTCAACAATCAGAGGAACGCCTCGATGCAACTAACCGTGCTTGATCCCGGCCACTTTCATGCGGCACTGCTGCAAAAAAAGGACTATCCCGATGTCGATCGGCTGGTGCGTGTCTATGCTCCCGCAGGTCCGGACCTTGACGACTATCTGCACAAAATTGCGGGTTACAACGCGCGCGCGCAAGCGCCAACGCATTGGCAGGTCGAAGCGCATACGAGCGCCGACTACTTCGAGCGCTTTTTGGCGGATCGCCCCGGCAGCATGGCTGTGATCGCGGGCAACAACCGGCGCAAGACCGAATACATTGCTCGCGCGATCAGTGTGGGCATGCATGTGCTCGCCGACAAGCCGATGGTGATCGACCGTACCGGCTTTGACATGCTGCCGTGGGTGTTTATCGAAGCTGCCAAAAAAGAAGTGCTGCTCTACGACATCATGACCGAACGGCATGAGATCACGACAATGCTGCAGAAGTCGTTTTCCCAGATGCCGGCCGTGTTCGGGCAATTGAGCACGGGTACGCTCGCCGACCCGGCCGTCACCAAGGAGAGCATCCACCATTTTTCGAAGATGGTGTCAGGCGCGCCGATCAAGCGGCCCGCTTGGTTCTTCGATGTCACGCAACAAGGGGAAGGTCTCGTCGACATCACCACTCACCTGGTCGACCTGGTGCAATGGGAGTGCTTTCCCGACCGGATCATCGACTATCACACCGACATCGAAGTGATCAGTGCGTGGCGTTGGCCCACGATGCTGACGCGCGAGCAATTTGCGCATGTGACCACGCTCACCGATTTCCCGCCGTTTCTGCAATCCAGCGTCGGCGCCGATGGCAATCTGCAGGTGTACGCCAACGGCGAAATCAATTACCGGATCAATGATGTCCATGCCAAGGTATCGGTCCGGTGGAATTTCGAGGCCGAGGCTGGCGCCGGTGATTCGCACTTTTCGGTAATGCGTGGCACGCGTACCAATCTTGTGATCCGGCAGGGCGCCGCCGAGGCGCATCAGCCCACCCTGACGATCGAGCCCGTGCCCGGCATCGCTCGCGCCGACCTGCAGCGCGCGCTGCAGCAGGCGATGCCGCTGATTCAGGAAAATTATCCAGGTGTATCGGTCGAACCCGCTGGCGACGGCTGGAAAGTGATCGTGCCAGCCGTGTTTCATGTCGGTCACGAAGCGCATTTCGGGCAGGTGGTCGACCAGTTTCTGGGCTACGTCAAAGCTGGGAAACTGCCCGATTGGGAAGTGCCCAACATGTTGGCCAAGTATTGGACGACAACCAACGCGTTGGCATCGGCGCGTACTGCCCCGTAGGTGGGGCGTGTAGGCGGCGTCCGTAGGCGCGGCTTCAGCCTCACTCTGTCCATGGTGCGAGGCTGAAACCTCGCCTACGGACACCGTCTGTGCAGGCGGACGATTCACCAATTTGGATGGTACGGGCGCAGCGTGCGTACAATTCGTTCGATGCCCGGGTGGTGAAACTGGTAGACACAAGGGACTTAAAATCCCTCGACCGCAAGGTCATGTCGGTTCAAGTCCGGCCCTGGGCACCAGCGGTTTTTGGTCTGGCAACAAAGGAGATCGCGATGGCCCGCCGTGCACCCCGTTCCTCCGCCGCCAAGCCAACGGGCACTAGTTCGGGCAAATCGACCACGCTGCCCAAGCGCACACGTGCCGGCAAGGCGACCACGCCGCCCAAGCGCACACGTGCCGGCAAGGCGACCACGCCGCCCAAACGCACTAGTGCGGGCAAGGCGCCCGCGCCGCCCAAGCGCAACGTGGTACCCGACAGCGTCGACTTTCGGGATCGACCCTATATGCCAGCCATCGCGTTCGCTCCGAAGGCGATGTTGCCTGCGCCGGTGACCAAAGTACGACCATCCCTCGACCAGCAGGATTCTTCCGCGTGCACGGGCTTTGCACTTGCCACCGCGATGCACGTGCTGATCGCACGTCGCGACCGCAAATTTGGCGGCGCCGTCGCGCCTTACATGATCTATGCGATGGGCCGTCGCTACGATGAATTTACCGGCGAAGCACCCGAGGGTGGGTCGTCGCTGCGTGGCGTGCTGAAGGGCTGGTACAAGCACGGTGTTTGCGCCGCCCGCTACTGGACCTCGCTGCCCGAGCC
>JBDTTY010000395.1:0-3307 GCA_040007975.1 Betaproteobacteria bacterium
TATCGACATGCGGATTGCCTTTCGTCGGATGGCAATTGATATGTCGATCGCAATCGTGACGCTGGCAAAGATCTTGCAAGGGTAGTGTCATCCCAACACAACGGTGTCGCGCCATTCGCACACCGGCACGGAGATCGCGCTCGTGGAAAAATGCGTTGCTTGTCAATTTTATGATCGTCAGATGGCCAAGCCCACCGACACGCGTGGCGTGCAATGGGGCCAATGCCGACGTACCGCGCCGATGCTGCATCCGATCGTCGCCAAGTCGTACATGATCGAAGGCGTGTGGCCGCATGTGCGCGACGATGACTGGTGCGGCGAGTGGAAAATGGCACAACGTCCGCTGCAGGTACGCCCCAGCGAAAATGCAGGCGCCGGTCCGTTGCACGCGGGTAATGTACCCACCACCGCGCGGCCTTCGGTCCTTGCGTCGTTGCAAAGCATGAACAACACGGGTTCGTTCGCGGCCAGTGCATTCTCGGGAACGCAGTCTGCATCAGGACGCGGCGACTGACCTCCGTCTATTTTAGTCACCGTATTCACGGCGCAGCAGCGCCGCGCGAAGCGCCGCGAAATCGGTGCTAAAGTCGATGTCGAACTCGGTGCATCATGCGCCGCGCGGCCATCGCCTCCATGTCCCACGCCGAACTCGCCACCGCTCTTGCGGCCGGCACCATCGTTGTCACGCCCAACAACCGCCTCGCGCGATTCCTGGTCGCGCGCCATGATGCGCACGAGGTGCAACGGGGAGCCACGGCCTGGCCTGCGGCGCGCGCGCTGCCATGGACAGCGTGGCTGCAATCGCTCTGGCTCGACGCACTCGCCGCCGGCGCGTTGGCCGATGAGCGTGCACTGGTGTCGGCTGATGCGTCTGCCGTCCTCTGGGACCGCATCGTTGCCGGCGACAGCGAGTTGCTCGATCCTCAAGGGGCGGCCACCGCTGCCGCGGACGCGTGGTCCACGTTTTACGCGTGGCGCAAGCCCGGCGAAACTTTCGACGCGTGGCAACACGCCGGCATCGACGACGATGCGGCCACTTTCAGCCGCTGGGCGGCGCAATTCCGCGCCCTATTGGACGATCGTCGTCTGCTCGACGCCGCCCAGGTCATCGATGCGTTGATCGCCATCGCCGGCAACGTGCCCGCATGGCGTGAGGTGCCCATCGTGCTCGCCGGATTTCTCGAGTGGACGCCCCAGCAACGGCGATTGCTGACGGCACTGGAAGGCGCCGGTGTGGTCATGACGCGGGTGGCCCTGCCGGCGCCCCGTTCTGCGGAACGCGTGCGAGCGACGTATCCATCGACAACCGCCGAGCTCGCCGCAGCCCTTGGGGAGGCACGCATCGTCGCGTTGGCAGATCCGACGGCGCGCATTGGGATCGTGATCGGCGACCTTGCCAATCACCGTGATGCTGTCATTGCCGCGGCGGACGACATCCTGTGTCCTGAATGGGCCGAACGTGCGGATGAGGATGCACCGCGACCCTACGACCTGTCGCTGGGAGCGAAGTTGACGGACGTGCCGCTCCTGAGCGTGGCCTTGCATCTGATCGAGTGGGCGGCCGGCGCGCTGCCAACAGCCGTCGCCGCAGCGGTGCTTCGTTCGCCTTATCTGCCAGGCGACGCCAATGCGTGGCTTGGTCGCGCGGGTGTCGAGCGCACGTGGCGACAGGACGGCATCCAGCACGTCACGATGGCCGCTGCGTTGGCCGCGCTGCCTGCCGGCGACCCTCTGCGGACCCACTGGGGTCCATTAGACCCGCCCGATGCTGGTCGGAAGTCGCCGGCCGCTTGGGCGCAGGCATGGCGTTGGTGGCTGACGGCGCTTGGATGGCCCGGTGACCAATCGCTTGGCAGCAGCGAATGGCAGGCGCGCGACGCGTGGTGGCGACTGATGGGCACCTTGGCCACGCTCGACAACGTCACCGGCCCCACGACGCGCGACGACGCGCTTGCGGCAATGCGGTCGATGAGTGCACGCACGCTGTTTCAACCGGAAGCGCGCGGGGCGAAGATTCAAATTCTGGGCATGCTGGAAGCGGCGGGGCTCGAGTTCGACTGGATGTGGATCACCGGCATGTCCGCCGGACAATGGCCACCAACCGCAACGCCGCAGCCATTGCTGCCGCTGCGATGGCAGCGCGCGCACGGTGTACCGCGAGCAGATGCCATGCATGCATTGGCGTATGCGCGCACGGTCACGGCAACACTGGCGCAGTCGGCGCCGATGGTGATCGCCAGTTACGCCGAGCGCGACGGTGATGCGCAGATGGCGATTTCAAGCCTCATCGCCTGCTGGCCCGTGCGGACCCTCGCGACGATACCGCTGTACGGCGGATGCGCACGGGCGATCGCGTTGGCACGACCCGCATTCGAATCGCTGCCGGATGTTGTCGGCCCCGCGCTGGAACGCGGCGCTCATGCGCATGGCGGCGTGGCCGTCGTGGAGAGCCAGAGCGCTTGCGCATTTCAGGCGTTTGCACGATTTCGGCTGCGCCACAACGCATGGCCCGACATCGCCGCTGGGCTGCTGCCCGAGGAGCGTGGATCAGTATTGCATCGTGCCCTCGCGTCGTTCTGGCAAGGAGTAGGGACCCAGGCGGCGATGCTCGCGCTGACAGGGCCTCAACTCGATTCACGCGTCGCTGTCGCTGTCGAAGTCGGACTTGGCGCACTGGACGCCCGTCGTTGGCGCCAGATTCCGGCCGCCGTCGCCGCCGCCGAACGCGATCGACTGGTCAGCGTGATCCGCGCGTGGCTCGACACGGTGGAACGCGAACGCCCGCTGTTCACGGTCGACGAGAGCGAACAAATCCATTCGCTGACGTTGGGTGAACTCCAATTCCGACTGCGTATCGATCGTGTCGACATTCTCGATGGCGGCGGTCGGGCGGTGATCGATTACAAAGCCGGGCGTGCAATCGGCGCCAGCAAGTGGTTCGCGCAGCGTCCGGAAGGTACTCAGCTCGGCATGTATGCATTGGCGCTCCGCGGCGATGAAAAGGCGCCACCCGTGCGCGCCGTTGCCTTCGGCCAGATGAAAGCCGGCGAAGTGAAGGTTGTCGGACTTGCGGCGGAAAAAGTCATGTGGCCCGCGTTGGCAGCACCATCGGATTCGCGCAGGCGCTTGCCGGTCAGGGATTGGCAGGAAGTCGAAGCGTTCTGGGAGGAACAATACGGCGCGCTGGCCAGTGCGTTTCGTGCAGGCGCGGCCGACGTGCTGCCGCGCAATGCGCAGACCTGCCGCTATTGCGACATGCAGGCGCTGTGCCGGATTCAACGGCTGGATGATCCGATCATCACGACGG
>JBDTTY010000396.1:0-3293 GCA_040007975.1 Betaproteobacteria bacterium
AATTCGTCCGCGACGAAGTGGCCCGCGGCCGCGCAATCATCCCCAACAACATCAATCACCCGGAATCCGAGCCGATGATCATCGGCCGCAATTTTCTGGTGAAGATCAACGCCAACATCGGCAACTCCGCCGTGTCTTCGTCGATCGGCGAAGAAGTTGAAAAAATGACGTGGTCGATCCGCTGGGGCGGCGACACCGTGATGGATCTGTCCACAGGCAAGAACATCCATGAAACGCGCGAGTGGATCGTGCGCAACTCGCCGGTGCCCATCGGCACCGTGCCCATCTATCAGGCGCTGGAAAAGGTCGACGGCAAAGCCGAAGACCTCACGTGGGAAATCTATCGTGACACGTTGATCGAGCAGGCCGAGCAAGGGGTGGATTACTTCACGATCCATGCCGGCGTACTGCTGCGCTATATCCCGCTCACCGCCAAGCGGATGACGGGTATCGTGTCGCGCGGTGGTTCGATCATGGCCAAATGGTGCCTCGCCCATCACAAGGAGAGCTTCCTCTACACGCGCTTCGAGGAAATCTGCGAAATCATGAAAGCCTACGACGTCGCGTTTTCGCTCGGCGACGGCCTGCGTCCGGGCTCGATCGCCGACGCCAACGACGAAGCACAGATGGGTGAGTTGGCAACACTCGGCGAATTGACGCAAGTAGCGTGGAAGCACGACGTGCAGGTGATGATCGAAGGCCCCGGCCACGTGCCGATGCACATGATCAAGTACAACATGGACGAACAGTTGCGGCTTTGCGGAGAGGCGCCGTTCTATACGTTGGGGCCACTGACCACCGACATCGCGCCGGGCTACGACCACATCACCAGCGCGATCGGCGCCGCCATGATCGGCTGGTATGGCACAGCGATGCTCTGCTACGTCACGCCGAAGGAACATTTGGGGCTTCCCAACAAGGCAGACGTGAAGGACGGCATCATGGCGTACAAGCTGGCCGCACATGCCGCCGATCTCGCCAAAGGCCATCCGGGTGCGCAGATGCGCGACAATGCGTTATCGAAGGCGCGCTTCGAATTCCGCTGGGAGGATCAATTCAATCTCGGCCTCGATCCCGACAAGGCGCGCGAGTTCCACGATGAGACATTGCCGCAGCACGGGGCCAAGCTAGCCCACTTTTGTTCGATGTGCGGCCCGCATTTCTGCTCGATGAAGATCACGCAGGATGTGCGCGAATACGCGGCCAGGCTCGGAGTTTCCGACGAGGAGGCGCTGAAGAAGGGGATGGAAGTGAAGGCCGTCGAGTTCGTGAAGAAAGGCGCCGAGATCTACAGCAAGGCTTAGAAATTCCGGATCGGGACTTGCAATTACGTTCGGCCTGACTACGCTGACGTTTTCGCGGGGAATGGACCTCCATTCGCCGACGAGCGTAGGGTGTTGCAAGCCGCCGCGCCGGGTGGAAAACGAAAATTGGGGTCCCGCTACAATTTTTCGGGGGCGTACCTATGAAGGCAGGGTTCGGTCGGATCGCGCTGGCGCTGGGGCTGATCGCGGCGGGCGTCGACGCGTCCGGCCAGGCGTACAAGACCGTCGATCCGAGTGGCCGCATCACGTACTCGGACCGCCCCCCCGCCGGCGACCGGCCTACCTCGATCCCCGGTCGCACTGTCGACGCCGCGATGATCGCCGACTTGCAGGGTGAATGGACGATCGCCAACGTCACGTTCGAAGGCAGGGCGCGGGTCGATGACAAACTGGTCGGCGCGACCTGGTCGTTCCGTGCGAGCGAGCTGGCAGTGCAAACCCGCGACGGCAAGCGCCTGCGTTTCACGGTGCGGCCGGAATCGGGCGCGCAGCCGAAGGCGTTCACTTTCGCCCCGGTGCCGCCATCGAGCGAGCGCGGCGGGCACATGATCTACGAGCGCGCCGGCGACCGCTTGCGTCTCGCCTACCTCGATGGCATCGAAGGAAAGGCAACCGGGTTCGAGCTGGCGCGCAAGCTCGTCGTCATCAACCTGGTCGCCCGCCCGGCCGCGGTCGGCCCGGGCTACGCCTCGCCTGGGCCTGGACGCGATGCATGCTCGATCCTGCGCACGGCCGGCGCCGACGCGCTGCTCGGTTCCACGCAGACGCTCGTCACGCCGTCCCCGTCGAATCCGTCGGCAATCTGCCGCATCGAGGGCACGTTCGGCGTGGCCGTGGTGCTGGCGCTGGTGCCGGGGTCGAGCCAGGTCGCCCTCGAGCGAGAGCGGGCGAAGGAGGCGCGTGATCAGCAGCGCGCGATCGTCGCGGACGAGCCGACGCTCGGCGCCTCGGCCTTTTCGGCGACGCTTGGCAACTCCATGCTGCTGATGGCACTGAAAGGCGAGACCCAGGTCATCTTGAGATTCAACTTCCCGCCCGGCCATCGCGACCGGCTCATCCCCTTTGCGCAGCGCGTGCTGGCTACGCTTTGACGGAGCAACCGGCCGCCGGAGCACGCACCGATTCGCCGGAGCCGCATAACCCTAGATCACGCGGCAACCCGCGTGAGAGGTTCCGCAATCGCAGTGAAGCGAAAGCAGCATTCAGCGTTTGGCGCCAGCACTACAACGAAATCCAGCCGCACTCCCGGCTGCGACGACAGACGCCGTGCGCGTTTGCACGGGAGATACAATTGATCAGCCAACCCGGAATCGTACTCCGGGAAGTTCTGGTCTGAAGAGACCCGGCAGGTCAAACAAGCTCATTGACAACACCGGTTTCCAAGCTGATGACTCTTTGCTAAAAATCATGGAACGCCCAAAACTCAAACTACCTGCGAAAGCCGCGCCGAGCGAACCAGCGAAACCAGCTACCACGCGGGCGTGGCGTGCGTCACATGGCAAGCCGCCGCCACGCAGGGTTGCAGCGGCGCCGCCGCCCGCGGCAGCGGCAGCGGCAGTGCCAACCACGGCCACCCTCGCGCGAGAGAAACGCACATCGTCAGCGCCATCGTTGAATGAACAAAACCGCAGGCCGCGTGGAGCGGCACCGTCCTGGTCGGGTCGCCATGCCACCGGCACCGCCCCCTTCACCCCGCGCACGGATGGCTCAACCAAGCCTGTGCACGAACCGCACGCCAAAGCGGGAAACCGGTCGCGGCGCGCGCCCGACCCTTCTGCTCCACCACCTCGCGCGGCTTCCGCCATGCCACGCGTGTCGCCCACGCGGTTGTCGACGCACCAGAATCCCGACGATCCGCGCCTTTCCAAGCGCATGAGCGAGCTCGGCCTGTGCTCGCGCCGCGAGGCCGATGAGTGGATCGTGAACGGATGGGTCCGCGTCGATGGCAAGGTCGTCGATGTCCTTGGC
>JBDTTY010000397.1:0-3292 GCA_040007975.1 Betaproteobacteria bacterium
CTGCAATGGAAGGGGGTGTGGGCACGGTCACGTTTGCGACCGGCATGGCGGCTATTGGCGCGATCATGCTGGCGCTGCTCAAGGCCGGTGATCACATCGTGGCGAGCCAGTTTGTGTTCGGCAACACGACGAGTTTGCTGGCGACGCTCGAAGCGCACGGACATCATGTGAGCTACGTGGATGCCACCGACGTGACGCACGTCGCGGCCGCGCTGACGCCGGCGACGCGCCTCGTATTTGTCGAGACGATTGCCAACCCGCGCGTTCAGGTGGCGGATCTCGCCAAGATTGGCGCGCTATGCCGCGAGCGCGGCATCCTGTACGTCGTCGACAATACGATGACGTCGCCGTGGCTGTTTCAGCCGCGCCACGTCCATGCGGGTCTCGTCGTCAATGCGTTGACCAAATACATCGGCGGCCATGGCAATGCATTGGCCGGCAGCGTGACCGATACCGGACTCTTCGACTGGACGAAATTTCCCAACATCGTCGACGCTTACAAGAGCCACCCGCCACGCAACTGGGGTCTGCAGCAGTTGCGCAAAAAGGGACTGCGGGATTGGGGCGGGACGCTGGCCGCGGAGCAGGCGCATCACATCGCCGTGGGTGCGGAGACGCTCGGTCTGAGGATGGAGCGCATCTGCGCCAATGCGTTGGCATTGGCCGAGTGGCTGCAGCAGTCGCCGCAGATTGCCAAGGTGTACTACCCGGGACTCGCGCAGCATCCACAGCACGTGTTATCGGGCGAGCTCTTTCGCCACTACGGTGGACTGCTGTCATTCGAACTCGAGGACGGCATCGATCCTTTCGACTTTCTCAATCGTCTGCAGATCGTCGTGCTGTCGTCGAATCTCGGCGACAACCGCACGCTGGCCATTCCGGTGGCGCATACGATCTTCTACGAGATGGGCGCCGAGCGCCGGGCGGCGATGGGCATTGCCGATTCGTTGATTCGCATCTCAACCGGCATCGAGGATTGCGACGACCTGATTGGCGATTTTCGGCAGGCGCTGGCGTAGCGTTCGGGCGCGCCAGCGACGGCGCGCTCAGCCGCGTATCGTGTAATCGTGCACGCCGGTGTCGTCCACCGCAAGATACTGGCCGTGCTCGTGCCAGTCGGCCAGCACGTAGCGTTCGCGCGATGTGCCGTCGACGTCGTGCACGTGCCGCGCCGGGCGATGCGTGTGGCCATGGATCATTCGCTGCGCCTGATGCGCGCGTAGCGCGTCTGCGACGGCACCTTCGTTCACGTCCATGATGTGATCTGCTTTCAGCGCCTTTTCGTCGCCACTCTTGCGGCGAAGCCACCACGCGATCGCGCGGCGCACGAAATAGGGCAGGCGCAAGAGGCGCGCCTGCGTGGCGGGGTCGCGCATTCGTGCCCGATAAGCAAGGTAGTCGGCGTCATCGGTGCAGAGCTCGTCACCGTGGCAGAGCAACGTGCGCGTGCCCGCGATTTGCAGCACCATTTGTTCGGGCAGCAGCGTGGCGCCGGCGGCTCGTGCAAACCGTGTACCGATCATGAAATCGCGATTGCCGTGGCCGATGAAGAGCGGTACGCCGGCGCTGCTGATGCCGCGCAGATCCGCAACGACGCTGGCCACGAATGGATCGCGCATCTGATCGTCGCCGACCCACCAATCGAACAGATCACCCAACAGGTAGACGGCGGCCGCGGTGCGCGCGGGACCTTCGGCAAACGCACGAAAGGCCGCCCGCGCCACTGGTCGGTCTGGCGACAAGTGCAGATCCGACGCGAACAAGGCGGCGCGCGATGGCGTGTCGATGGTGGTTGACCCAACGAATAGGTGGTCTCTGACCCTACTTATTGATCAAAAATGGTGTCTGACTCTACTTATTTCTCTTCGGCCTTGAGAATCACGACATCCTGCGTCGGCACGTTTTGATGCATGCCGCTGTTGGCAGTCGGCACCGCCTTGATCTTGTCGACGATGTCCTGACCGGACGTGACTTTGCCGAACACGCAGTACCCCCAGCCATTGGCACTGGGTGCCTTGTAGTCGAGAAAGTCGTTGTCGGCAATGTTGATGAAGAATTGCGCGGTGGCCGAATGCGGCTCGGACGTGCGCGCCATCGCGACGGTGTACTTCTTGTTCTTGATGCCATTGGTGGCTTCGTTGGCCACTGCCGCGCGCACCGGCTTTTGTTTCATGCCGGGCTCCATGCCGCCGCCCTGGATCATGAAGCCGTCGATCACGCGATGGAATACGGTGTTGTCGTAGTGACCGTCGCGAACGTATTGCAGAAAATTGGCGACCGTGGCGGGTGCGTTTTCGGCGTCAAGTTCGAGCGTGATGTCGCCGTGATTGGTTTTGAGTACGACCATGGTGTTCTCCAGACTGTGTTGTAGGTGGGCGATCAGCTGCCGATGACTTTGGCCGACGTGATCACGACCAGCGGCGAGGGCACGTCACCGGGATTGATCCCCGGGGCGACGGCACCCTTGGCACCCTTGGCGCCCTTGGCGATCTTGTTGACGATGTCCATGCCGCTCACGACTTTGCCGAATACCGTATAGCCATAGCCTTGCGGGGTGGCGGAACTGAAGTCGAGGCGCGCATTGTCGTTGACGTTGATGAAGAACTGCGACGTCGCGGAATTGGGATCGCTGGTGCGGGCCATCGCCAGCGTGCCGACGACGTTTTTCATGCCGGCCTTGCTCGACGCTTCGGACTCGATCGCGATCGGTGGCTTGGTCGACTTTTCCTTGAAGTCGGCAGTAAAGCCGCCACCCTGGATCATGAAGCCGTCGATCACGCGGTGAAACTGCGTGCCGTCGTAGTGTTTGCTTTTCACGTAGTCCAAAAAGTTGGCGACAGTCTTGGGCGCAGCATCCGGGAAAAGTTCAACCCGGATGACGCCGGCGGTGGTGTCGAACTCCACCTGAGGATTGGCGGCGAGGGCCGACGTCGCGGCCAAGGCAAAGGCAATGGTGAAGGCAAGCTTGCGGATCATGGTGACGCTCCTGGTGACGATGAACGGAATGGAAATCAGCGAGGCGCGGCGGCCGCAGGGGCCGGCGCGGTGGTGGTGGTCGATTCGACGACCGGCGTCGTGGCTGGCGTCGGTGCCGGCGTCGGTGTCGTGTCTTTGGCCGGGACCACAGTGGACGCAGGCACTACAGCAGCGGGTGCCGCAGTGGTTGCTGGTGCGGTCGGTGCCACAGTGGCAGCCGCCGCTGGAGGCGGTCCGAGCGCTTCACGCACCAGTTTGAGCTTGACGGGCGCCGTACGATTACGGCCATCGCGCGCCAACACTTTTTCGTACTGGA
>JBDTTY010000398.1:0-3263 GCA_040007975.1 Betaproteobacteria bacterium
GCTGGCGGGATTGATGCGCCCGAGTTCGTAGGTTTGCAGCATGGCCAGCGACAGCGAGTGGATCGCGGGCCCCTTGCTGGTCAGCCATTCGCCGCGCGCGTTCCGGGCGAGGTCTGGATTGATGAAAGGATCATGCGCAATCACGACAACACCGTCGCGCGTGATCGCAAGATCGGTTTCCAGTGTCGTCACCCCCACGGCCAACGCGTGGGAGAATCCCGCCAGCGTATTTTCCGGGGCCAGCCCGCGTGCGCCGCGATGCCCCTGCAAATCGAAGTCGGCCGCCGTCGCGGGCATGAAGGTGCCAATCAGGCAAAGGGCGGCCCATAGGATGCGGACGGGAATCGTGATTCGCATCGTCATCGTTTGCATCCCGCAACTCTACCCGGGGTAATCTTGCGCGACAATGTCGGACCTGCCCGCGAAGGATCCATACATCGTGAATGACCTCTTTGCCGCCGCGAACGTGCCGCTGGCCAGCGCACCGCTGGCCGAAAGGCTGCGCCCTGCGACACTGGCGGAGGTGATCGGTCAGCGCCATCTGCTGGCGCCCGGCAAGCCGCTGGCCGTGGCGTTTGCCGCAGGCAAATTGCATTCGATGATCCTGTGGGGGCCGCCGGGCGTGGGCAAGACCACGCTCGCGCGATTGATGGCGGACGCGTTCAGTGCGCAGTTCATCGCGATCTCCGCAGTGCTGGCCGGCGTCAAGGAAATTCGCGATGCGGTGGCGCGAGCGGAAGCGGCACGCCTGCAATTTGGCCAATCCACCATCATGTTCGTCGACGAAGTGCATCGCTTCAACAAGGCGCAGCAGGACGCGTTTCTGCCATTCGTCGAGCAGGGCACGCTAACCTTTGTCGGCGCCACGACCGAGAATCCGTCGTTTGAAGTCAACGGGGCGCTGTTGTCGCGCGCGACCGTCTATGTGTTGCAGCCGCTGACGGCCGATGACCTCGGCGTATTGCTCGATCGCGCACTGACCATCGCGGCACCGCAGCTCCCACTCGACGTCGAGGCGCGTGATGCGTTGATAGCGTCCGCCGATGGCGATGGTCGCCGACTCGTCAACGTCGTCGAGCAACTGGCGGTGGCGGCAGGGGAAATGAAGCCGGCAACCGTCGATGTGGCATTCGTCGAAAACGCCATCGCGCGCAGCCTGCGCCGCTTCGACAAAGGGGGCGACGCGTTCTACGATCAGATCTCGGCGTTGCACAAATCGGTGCGCGGCTCCGATCCTGATGCGGCACTGTACTGGATGTGCCGCATGCTCGACGGCGGCGCGGATCCGCGCTACGTCGCGAGGCGATTGATCCGCATGGCCAGTGAGGACATCGGCTTGGCCGATCCGCGGGCGTTGCGGCAGGCACTGGATGCAGCCGAGGCCTTTGAGCGCCTCGGGTCTCCCGAGGGCGAATTGGCCCTCGCACAATGTGTGCTGTATCTCGCCGTAGCACCCAAATCGAATGCTGCTTACACCGCGTTCGGTGCCGTTCGAACCTTCATTGCCAACGACGGTTCGCGACCGGTGCCGATGCGACTGCGCAACGCGCCCACCAAGATGATGAAGTCGATGGGTTTCGGTGACGGCTATCGCTACGCACACGACGAAGACGACGGGTATGCCGCTGGTGAGACCTACCTGCCCGACGATATGACGCCACAGCAGTTTTACGAGCCCACGGAGCGCGGCCTCGAGGCACGAATCCGCGAGCGCCTCGCCACATTGCGCGCGCGCGATCGCGATTCAAGCAAGTAGCAAGTATGTAGCGTCAGACACGACACTCAGAGTGTCGTGTCTGACCCTACATTGTGCGATGGCGAAACGGGCTAGTGCCGCTGCTTGCTTGCAACCCTCTGATAGAATTGACGAATGATTGATATCAATTTATTTCGCACCGATTTGGCGGGCGTGGCGGCCGGTCTTGCCAAGCGCGGCATCACGCTCGATACCGACACGTTCAACACCCTCGAAGCGCGTCGTCGCGATATTCAGGTGCGCACCCAGGATCTGCAGGCCAGGCGCAACGCGGCATCGAAGGAAATCGGCTTCGCGAAATCGAAGGGTCAGGACGCGGCACCGCTATTGGCGCAAGTGGCGGGGCTGGGCGACGAGGTCAAGCGCCTCGAAGCCGAGTTGGACGCTGTGCAAGGCGCGCAGCGTGATTTTCTACTGCAGTTGCCCAACCTCACCCATACATCGACACCGGATGGCAAATCCGCCGATGACAACATCGAAGTGCGCCGCTGGGGCACGCCACCCGAATTCGAGTTCGTCGCGCTCGACCACACCGACGTGGCGGAAGCGCTGGGGATGCTCGATTTCGCCACGGCCGCCAAGATGTCCGGCGCGCGCTTTTCGTTTTTGCGCGGTGATCTCGCGCGACTGCATCGTGCACTTGCGCAGTTCATGCTCGACACGCACACGCGCGAGCACGGCTACACCGAGTGCTACACGCCCTACATCGTCAATGCCGATGCGTTGATCGGCACGACGCAACTGCCGAAGTTCGAAGCGGACATGTTTGCCGTGACCAAAGGCGGCGCCGATGGGGAGGGCGAGCGGCTCTATCTGATCTCGACTTCGGAGATCACGCTGACCAACACGGTTCGCGATGAAATTCTTGCGGCCGACGCACTGCCGATCAAGCTCACCGCACACACGCCGTGTTTTCGCTCCGAAGCGGGCAGCTATGGCAAGGACACGCGCGGCATGATTCGCCAGCATCAATTCGACAAGGTCGAAATGGTGCAGATCGTGCATCCGGAGCGCTCGTACGATGCACTGGAGGAACTCACCGGTCATGCCGAAGTGATTCTGCAGCGCCTGGGTCTGCCGTATCGCGTGGTTGCACTCTGTACCGGCGACATTGGCTTCGCGGCGGCCAAGACCTACGACCTTGAAGTGTGGCTGCCGGCGCAAAAAGCGTATCGCGAAATATCATCGTGCTCCAACTGCGAGGCGTTTCAGGCGCGGCGGATGCAGGCGCGTTTTCGCAACGCGCAGGGCAAGCCCGAACTGGTGCACACATTGAACGGTTCGGGCCTCGCCGTGGGCCGCACGCTGGTCGCCGTGCTTGAAAATTATCAGCGCGCCGATGGCACCGTCGAAGTGCCCGAGGTACTGCGCCCCTATATGGGTGGCCAGGTGCTGTTGGCGGCGGCACCGAAGCGATAGGGGCGGTGTCCGCATTGCCTTTAGGCGCCGCTTTAGCCACCCAAGGTAGCCGGCGCGATTGAAGCCGCGCCTGTGGATACCACTGATT
>JBDTTY010000399.1:0-3226 GCA_040007975.1 Betaproteobacteria bacterium
GCCAACGCGGTACCCGCGACGTCATGGAGTCCGGGCTTCAACGTAAAGCTGCAGCGCACGCCTGCGGGCAGGTCGCGGTCGAAGTCGTAGATCCAGTGTTTGCTGTCGGCCCAGCGGCCCGACCCCTTTTCGGCACAGTCGACGGTAAACGGATCCAGTTCGCGGGGATCGCCGAAGGGCACCATCGGCTGCGCGAAGCGCGCCGTGGCCTGTCGCACACCCTTCACTTCGCCTAGCGGACTGAAGAGCTCGACCGGCTGCCCGATGGCCTGTGCGCACCCGCATAGCAGGGTGACGACCACAAGCGGACGAGCCGCGCGCTTGAGCATCAGGCGCAGGAGGGCTCCAAGCCAATGCTGGGTCATGCGAATCCTTGGTCAGGTCTGGTCGATGAGGTCAGCGGTGGCCGGAGCCAGCATTGCACCGATTCGCATTAAAGCATCCCGGAACCCGTTGCGAACGCCCCGATGCTGGCAAACCGGCGATCAATGGTGGCCGATCGATGACAGACTTCCGGCATGCTCCGGTACCGCGGTTGGAAGATGCCGTCGGCGGAATCGCATCGGGGGAATGGTAGGCGAGGCTTCAGCCTCGCGCCGCGTCTTGCGTCCTGCGAGGCTGAAGCCTCGCCTACGGGGGCTCGTCATTCCGCGGTGTGATCCCTCGCCCGCAGCCTCGCCTACAACCCACCTGCCATCGTTCCGGTTGTAGGACCACCTCTCGCAGCGCAGAGCATGACACTGTAGGACTCGTCCGACATGCCTTTAGGCCGGACATCGCTGCGAATGTACGGCGGCGAGGGTTAGGATGCGTCATCGGCACCAGCCATCCCACGGGGTTAACCGCATGACGCACGCCGTTTCCTTTGCAGACAATGTGGTCACCGCCCGTTTTGTCGCTGCGATCGCCGCATCCTCGCCTGCCGTCGGTCGCCTGGGCGACTTGCATGGTGGGTCGCCCGCCATGCAGGATGTCTACCGCCGTATCAACAAGGTTGCGTCGACCAACGCGACCGTGCTGATCACGGGCGAATCCGGCAGCGGTAAGGAAGTCGTGGCGCGCACGATTCATGACCGCAGTGACCGCGCGAAAATGCCATTCGTGGCCGTCAATTGTGGGGCTATCCCGTCCAATCTGATCGAAGCCGAATTGTTCGGCTACGAAAAGGGCGCCTTTACCGGCGCGGCCCGGCAGCATCGCGGCTGTTTCGAGCGAGCGGAGAGCGGCACGCTGTTTCTCGACGAAGTCACCGAGATGGCCCCCGAGATGCAGGTACGGCTGCTGCGCGTGCTCGAAACCGGACGCTATACCCGGGTGGGTGGCGAAGAGGAGTTGAAGGCGCGTGTGCGCATTCTTGCGGCGACCAATCGCGATCCGCAACAGGCCGTGCAGGACAATAAGTTGCGCGAGGACCTGATGTATCGCCTCGCGGTATTTCCGATAGCGTTGCCGCCGCTGCGTGAACGCGACGGCGATGCGGAGTTGCTCGCCGAGCGTTTTCTGGCCCAGCACAATGACGCGGACGGGACCACCAAGCAGTTTTCGCGGCAGGCGATCGCCACCATTCGCGCCCACCACTGGCCCGGTAACGTGCGTGAGCTCAAAAATGCCGTGCATCGCGCCTACATTCTGGCCGACGACGAGGTTGAACTGGACTTTTCCGGACTGGCGATGGCGGAGCCGGTAGGTGAGTGTCTGCGCGTGCCGGTGGGCATGCCGCTGGCGGAAATCGAGCGGCTGGCGATCTATGCCACGCTTGATTATTGCGAAGGCAACAAGCGTCGTTGCGCAGAATTGCTCGGCGTCAGCTTGAAAACGCTCTACAACCGACTTGCCGAATATCAGGCGGGCCCGTCCAATGTGGCCGCGATCTGAACGTGTCCACGTCAACCGACGCTTCCGTCAATACTCGACTCCTGACCCCATGATCCGAATCCTCATTGCCGACGACCACGCCATCGTGCGTGCTGGCTTGAAGCAGTTCATTGCCGATCAGGCCGATATGCAGGTGTCCGGCGAAGCGGCGACGGGCACCGAAGCCATCGCGCTCGTGCGTGCTGCCGAATACGATGTCGTGTTGCTGGATATTTCGATGCCGGACAAGAACGGAATCGATACGCTTAAAACGCTGCGCCAGGTACGTCCCGAGATGCCGGTGTTGATGTTGTCGGGCTTTGCCGAGGAGCAATACGCGGTGAATCTGCTACGCGCCGGTGCCGCCGGCTATCTCAACAAGGAAGCGGCGTCGACCCAATTGGTGGGAGCGATCCGCACTGTGGTGCGTGGCCGCAAGTTCGTGAGTCCGGCGCTTGCGCAAATCCTGGCCGATGGAGTCACCGGCGACGCCGACAAGCCGCTGCACGGTGAATTGTCGCAACGCGAATTCCAGATTTTTTGCAAGCTGGCCGCCGGTGCTGCGGTATCGAAAATCGCCGACGAGTTGTTTTTATCCGTGAAAACGGTCAGCACGTATCGCACGCGCGTGCTGGAAAAGATGGGCATGAAAACCAACGCCGACCTCACGTATTACGCCATCAAGAACGGGTTGATCGATTGAACGTCGCACTGCACCTGACGGTCGGCCTCTGCCGCGTGGCAGCATCGTGTAAGACGGACACTGACATTCAGGGCACTGTCAACCTGTTAGTGTTCCGCTCGATTGATCCCATATTGGCGCGCATGAGCGTGGTTTTTCCATGTTCATGACCCAACGCTTGCACTCTGGAAATGCCGAGGACCGCGCCACGGGCGCGAAACATTACACAATGTTGGACGCACCGAAACTGCGGGTTGTGATCGTTGAAGATTCGGCAATCATTCGTGCGCGGCTGTCCGAAGCGTTGTTGGAAATACCCAACGTCGAAATCGTCGGCCAGGTGGAGTCCGAAAGCGACGCGTTGGCCGTGTTGCGACAGCAGCAGTGGGATGTCGCCGTGCTCGACTTGCAATTAAAGCAGGGAACGGGGCTCGGCGTGCTGAAAACGTTGAGTCGCGCATTGCGTCCGCCCAATGCGAAGATCATCGTCTTTACCAACTACGCGTTTCCGCAGTATCGCGAGCGCAGCATGGCGTTGGGCGCCGATTTTTTCTTCGACAAATCCCGCGAGTTTCATCGGATTCGCGAAGTGTTGGCCGGCATGGCCACCGGGCCGACGCCGCCACCGCACTGAAGCGGTGTCGATGAGACGATCATGGCACGACGCGCCGTCGGTGACAAAGTTGCGGT
>JBDTTY010000400.1:0-3220 GCA_040007975.1 Betaproteobacteria bacterium
CCCTCATCGGTTTGACTGAGGCCACGTCGAGTGCGCGTGCCGTGGCCATTCGCAGCGGGCAGCGAATCGACGGCAATCAGGAATTCATCGGGCAGGGGCTTGCCAACATCGTCGGCGCCTTTACGTCCAGCTATCCGACTTCGGGGTCGTTCAACCGCACGAGTGCCAACTATGACGCCGGGGCCCGTACGCCACTCGCCGCCGTGGCATCAGCCGGATTTTTGCTGGGCATCGTCATGATCGTCGCGCCGCTGGCGCAGTATCTGCCTTTCGCGGCGATGGCCGCGATCCTATTTTTCGTCGCCTGGGGACTCGTCGACATCCCGGCGATTCGTCGAGTTTCCGCATCGGGTCGCGGCGAGCTGCTGACGCTTTTGGTGACATTTATCGCCACGATCACCATTCGACTCGAGGTCGCCATTTTCGTAGGAGTACTCACGTCCTTGCTCGTCTACCTCCACCGCACGACGCGCCCCAGAATCACGCGCGTGGCGCCGGACATACAAAGCAGCGACCGCCGCTTCGTCGAGACGAATGAGTACTCCAGACGGTGTCCCCAACTCGACATCCTTCGTGTCGACGGATCGCTGTACTTCGGTGCAGTCGACCACGTTCGCGAGGAACTTGAAGTGCTGCGCGCGCGTAATACGGGGAACAGGCAGACCTTGCTGGTCGGTACCGGCATCAACTTCATCGACGCCTCGGGCGCGGAACTCCTCGAGCGTGAAGAACGCGAGGCGCGAAGTCGAGGTCACATCCTGTACATGTGCAGCTTGAAACCCAATGTTTATGCGGTCCTCGAGCGATCGGGGCTGTTGACAGCCATTGGACCCGATCGATTATTCGCAACCAAGGCGGAGGCCATACGCGCAATATACTCCCGCCTTGACAGCGAGATTTGCGCGACATGCACGGTACGTATTTTCCAGGAATGCCAGCACCAATTGCCAAATGGGACGTTGCGACCGTCATGAGGGTCAACGCGCAGTGAAACTACGGCACTCCACGTCGCTCCTGGCGGCATTGGTCGTTGGCTTGGCAATTCAGAATGCGGCACATGCTGCGCCAACTCCCGCCGCCGCGCGCGAAATCGCCCACCTGCTGACTTACCTGGAGAAATCGGGTTGCCAGTTCTATCGCAGCGGCACGTGGCACGACGCGCCCGCGGCACGTGCGCACCTCGATATGAAGTTCAAGTACATGACGCAGCGTGACATGGTGCAGACCACCGAAGATTTCATCGTGAACGCCGCCACCAGCAGCAGCATGACGGGCGGCACCTACATGGTCCGCTGCGCAGGCGCCGAGGCACAACCCAGCGCCGACTGGTTGCGCGCGGAACTGGTCCGTTATCGCAAAGCAAATCCGTCCGAATCAATGGCACCTGCACGCTGAACCACTGTCCACCTAGAGTTCGGATTCCGGCACAAAGGGCGCCAGCAGCATGCTCTGCAGTCGTGTGAGGAACGTGGTATCCGGCTCACTGGTGAGTACCACCTCGACATCGTCGTCGAAGCCCAGCCATTCAAGCGTGCGTTGATCGGGGCCGAAGCGCACACGGTATGCGCTTTGCAGTTTGCTGATGTTGATTACGCGCAGCACTTCCTTGGCGAGCGCCGGACTGTCGATGATCATGCCGAGTTCGGTGTTTCGGCTGGCAGATCGTGGGTCGAGATTCATCGATCCGATGAACACGACCGACCGATCGATCACGACCGTCTTGGCATGCAGTCGCCCAAGTGACGAGCCGATGAAACCCAGGCGCTTGTTGCGCTGAATCAGGATGGGACTCAATTCGTATAAGTCCACGCCGCCTCGCAGCATGGCTTCACGGTAGCGCGCATAGCCGGTGTGCACCAGTGGCTCATCGGTCGCGGCCAACGAATTGGTCAGAATCGTGACCTTTACTTTGCGCGCTCCGAGATCCGTAAATATCTGGACCCCGGTCGGACCCGGTATCAGGTACGGCGACGAGATCACTACTTCTTTTTCCGCGTGCGTGATCCGGTCCAGCACGTCCATCGTGACGCTGACGGAGAGCGAGCGCACGCTTGACGATTCACTTACCTTCCACGGCGGATCGGCAAAGGCAACGGCCTTGCCCCAGATCAGTCCGAGGCGCCCCGCGTCGAGATCTTCGTTGATCGGCCCATAGCCCAGAACATCCAGCGGCGGCAAATCAACCGCTGTCATCTGCGTGTCGTCGTCGACCAGTTCATCAAATTGACGGCGGTAGGTCTTCGCGTCGCCCGTCGGATCGATGATCTGCTCGACCGGGTACACCTGCGCACTGTTCCAGTACTCGTCGAAAATGGTCGCCAGCTGTGGCACCAGTGCGCCGACGACGAATAGATCCATGTCGACAAAATTTTCCGATGTGCTGCGCATGAAATACTCATCGGCAATATTGCGGCCGCCGGCGACCGCCATCACGCCATCGGCAATGAATAGCTTGTTGTGCATTCGACGGTTGACGCGCCGATAGTCGTAGATCGATCCGGCAAACTTGCTGACAAAGCCGTTGCGCAGGCAACAGAACGGATTGAACAGGCGTACTTCGATGTTGTCGTGCGCAGCCAGTCCGCGAAACATCGCGTCCCCACCGGTCGTGTAGAGGTCGTCGACAATGAGTCGGACCCGCACGCCCCGGTGCGCGGCATCGCGCAGGTTGAGCAGCAACAGGCGCCCGGTGTTGTCGTTGTGGATCTGGTAGTACTGGACGTCCAGCGTGTCGTGCGCCCGTTGCGCCAACTGGATTCGGGCGTCCAGCGAGTAGAGTCCCAATGGCATCAAGCGGAAACCGGAGAGTTCCGGCGCCGGTTGCGACAGCTGCGCCATGTTTGCCAGCGGCGTGGTGACGGGCGCCACCTTGGCCGCGGTGCGCGGCGGCGGCACCCGCTGCGGGAGCGTACCGCAGGCGCCCAGCAACCCCAACGCCACCACGGCGCATGCCATCCATCCCACTTGGCGCAGCGGGCCGTTGCGATACACTGGATGCCTAGTCGCCAATGGAGCCTCCGATGGTTCGATTCTCAGCACGTTTGGCGCTGTTGCTGCTGCTCTCGCTGCCGGTCCACGCTGCCCTCGACTTGGGCGAGGCCGCGCCGCCATTCACGATACCGGCGGCACTTGATGGAAAAGTGTACAAGTTTTCACTGGAGGAATCGCTGAAGAAGGGGCCGGTCGTGCTCTATTTTTTTCCTGCCGCGTTTTCCGAAGG
>JBDTTY010000401.1:0-3215 GCA_040007975.1 Betaproteobacteria bacterium
TGCTGATGGCAGGCCACGCAATCGCGGTCGGACAACGTTCGCCCCGCGTTGATGTCGGCTGCCGATGGCGCTTGCGCAACCGCGACGGCGCACGCCATCGCGATCGCGATCGCGATGGCGCCAAAGCAGGAGGCGCGCATTGCAGGCATCACGCCGGCACCGGCTGCAATTGCGCGTGTGCCGCGATGTGAGCGATTCGCACGGCCGCTGGTGGATGCGAATCGTAGAACGCCGAATGCAGCGGGTCGGGCGTCAATGTTGCGGCATTGTCCTCATACAGTTTGACCAGCGCGGTCGTGAGCGAAGCGGCGGACGCATGCTGCGTGGCAAACACATCCGCCTCGAATTCGTGACGTCGCGAATACAACGCTGACAGCGGCTCGAGCACAATCGTGAAGACCGGCAGGACCAGCATGAACAGCTCGAGGGCCACACCAGGTCGACTCATGGCCACCGGCAACAACGATGCGGGGATACCCAGTCCGGTATAGAACCATGGGGCCTGCGCCAACCAGGCGAGCAATGCGAGCACGACCAGCGACAACGCGGCAGACCACGCAACGCGTTTGACGACATGCAGGCGCTTGTAGTGCCCAAGTTCGTGGGCCAGCACGGCCTCGATCTCATCCGGGGCCAGCCGGTCGAGCAGCGTGTCGAAGAACACGATGCGTTTCGTTTTGCCAAAGCCGGTGAAATAGGCGTTGCCGTGACCCGAACGCTTCGATCCGTCCATCACGAACAACCCGGCGCTGCGAAAGCCACAGCGCGCCAGCAATGCTTCGATGCGTGCGCGCGCCGGGGAATCGCCGAGTGGCGAAAATTTATTGAACAGTGGCGCGATCACCGTGGGATACAGCACCAGTATCAGCAGCTGAAATCCCATCCATGCGCCCCACGCCATGAGCCACCAGCCGGACCCCGCTGCCGCCATCAACCACAGGATCAGCACCAGCAAAGGGATGCCGAGGGCCATCGCCAACACGGTACCCTTCACCAAATCGGCCAACCATAGGCGCATGGTCACGCGATTGAAACCGAATCGCTCTTCGATCCGGAACGTATGCCACCACGAAAACGGCAGGCCGACTGCGGCGTACAGGAGTCCCGCGATGCCAAACATCACCACGTCGCGCCAAAGCAACGATACCGGCAGTTGTTGGGTCCATTCGACGATGACGGCAAGGCCTCCCCCCAATGTCAGTGCGAGCAACAGTACCGCGTCGATCGTCGCATGGAGCATCGATTGCCGCTGTTTCGCCACCGTGTAATCGGCCGCCTTGGCATGCGCAGCATGGGTAATGCGCCCCGCAAATGCGGTGGGTACCTGGTCGCGAAAGCGACGCACGTGCGCGATCTGCCGGCGGGCGAGCCAAAGGCGGACTGCCAGGGAGGTGGCAAGTGCCAATGCGAATATGGTGGAGGTGGTGGCGGTGGTCACGACAAAGGGGCGATGCTGGCGTGCGACAATGCACCATTGATTCTACGCCAAGCGCCCATGCCTCAAGACGCCAACCGCCTCATCTGGATCGACATGGAAATGACCGGCCTCAAACCGGATCAGGACCGGATCATCGAAGTTGCTCTGGTGATAACCGACGCCAATCTCGTGACGGTCGCCGAGGCCCCGGTCTGGGTCGTGCACCAACCCGATCCGGTCATGGAGGCGATGGATGCGTGGAACCTGAGCACGCACAGTCGTTCCGGACTCATTGCCAAGGTCAAGGCGTCGAACGCGGATGATGGCGGCGTGGAGGCGCAGGCATTGGCCTTCCTGGCCGAGCATGTCCCCGCCAAAGCCTCCCCGATGTGCGGTAATTCGATCTGCCAGGATCGCCGCTTTCTCGCCCGCTGGATGCCTGCGCTGGAAGACTGGTTTCATTACCGCAACCTCGATGTGTCGACATTGAAGGAGCTATGCCGACGTTGGAAGCCCGAGTTGATGAAGGGCATTCCGAAGGAGGGTCGCCATGAAGCGCTAGCCGATGTCTACGAGTCGATCGAGGAATTGAAGTACTACCGGGAGCATTTCATTCGCGCGTGACGCGAATGGTCTGCACCCTCGCGTGACGCGATGAACTTCTGCAGCCACTGCGGTTCGGCGCACATCGAGTCGCGCATCCCTGACGGCGATTCACTGCCACGCTACGTGTGCGCCGACTGCGACACGATTCACTACCAGAACCCGAAAGTCGTTGTCGGCTGCCTGCCGGAATGGCAAGGGCAGGTACTGCTGTGCCGACGCGCGATCGAACCGCGGCATGGGCTGTGGACGCTGCCGGCAGGATTTCTTGAAAACGGTGAAACGGTGACCGCTGGCGCCGCGCGCGAAACGCTGGAAGAGGCCGGCGCGCGGGTCAACGTCGGCGAACTGTATACATTGATCAGTCTGCCGCAGATCCATCAGGTCTACATGATGTTTCGCGCGCAACTTCTCGATACGGACTTTGCGCCCGGCCCGGAAAGCTTGGAGGTTGCATTGTTCGACGAGGCCGATATCCCGTGGGAAACGCTGGCATTTCGCACGATCACGCGCACGCTGCGCAATTACTTCCTGGACCGCAAGCACGGCGCGTTGCCGTTGCGGATCTCGTCGCTGGAGCGCAAACCGCCGCTGCCGCCGGACTTGCGGGGCGCGGGATAACGCGCACGGTCACGATGCGCCCTGACGTTCGATGCACTTGCCAACGCACGCAGGGTAGTTCATTGAGGCGAAACAGTAATGGCGCAGCGAGATGAACAGGCCTCGCCACCATGACATGTTTTGCTGACGCACCGCGTTCGGTGCTATGGATTGGAGGATTGGATGGTGCATCGTAAGTTTCAAGCCGCGGTTGCGATCTGTCTGTTCATGGCCGTTGCTGTCGCGCTGCCTGCTTTTGCGCAGCAAGGCAATCGCATCTCGATCAGCACGGGTGGCACCGGAGGCGTCTACTACCCGATGGGCGGTGGGATGGCGGCTGTGCTGTCAAAGTACGTCCCCGGGTTGCACGCGACGGCCGAGGTCACCGGCGGATCGGTCGAAAATCTGAAATTGCTCGGTGCCGGCAAATCGGAAGTAGGCTTCTCGATGGTTGATGCCGCGTGGGATGCCACGCATGGCAACGACAAGTTCAGGGATGCGAAGGTCAATGCCCGCACTTTGATGGTGCTGTATCCCAACCGGATGCAGGTCGTGACCGTGGACGGCATGGGCATCAACAAGCTTTCCGATTTAA
>JBDTTY010000402.1:0-3209 GCA_040007975.1 Betaproteobacteria bacterium
CCAGCCTCACGATGGAAGGACTGGCGCTTACCGGCGCGTGGGTCGACGCCGAACGCGGACTCGTGTCGACAATCGTGCTCGAGATGGGCGGTTCGTCCGATCTTTGTGCACGGCTGCAGCCGGGCGAGCCTGTCGTGCTGATGGGTCCCACCGGGTCTCCGACGGAAATCGAACCGGGTGAAACCGTCGTGTTGGTTGGGGGTGGCCTTGGCAACGCCGTTCTGTTTTCGATCGGCCAGGCATTTCGTCGTGCAGGTTCAAAGGTTCTGTATTTTGCCGGCTACAAGAAACTGATCGATCGCTACAAGGTTGCCGACATTGAAGCCGCTGCTGATGTGGTCGTGTGGTGCTGCGACGAGGCGCCCGGCTTTGTCGCCACACGGCCGCAGGACCACACCTTTGTCGGCAACATCGTCGAGGCAATGCGCGCGTACGCGGCCGGCGAACTCGGCGTGCCGGCCATCGCAATGGCGTCCGGTGACCGGATCATCGCCATCGGTTCGGACAAGATGATGGCGGCGGTGGCGCGCGCACGCCATGGCGTCCTTGCACCCTATCTCAAGGCGGGGCATCGCGCGTTTGGTTCGATCAACTCGCCGATGCAATGCATGATGAAGGAAATTTGCGCGCAGTGTCTGCAGCCACAGCGCGACCCGGCGACGGGCAAGGTGACGTATGTGTTCTCCTGCTTTAATCAGGATCAGCCGCTCGACCGTGTGGATTTCGCCGGACTCGACTTGCGGTTGCGGCAAAACACCGTGCAGGAAAAATTGACCGCGCAGTGGATCCGACACGTCGCCAAGGACATCGCATAGGCTGCGGTCCTAGGCGAGGCTTCGGTCTCGCGTGAACGGCACCACGAACGAGGCTGAAGCCTCGTCTACGGTTGCGCGCCTCGTACCGACAGGACGCCGTTGCACCGATCAAAAAGCAAACGCCCGCTCGAACTGAGCGGGCGTAGCGGTGATGGTGCCGGCAAGAGGAGTCGAACCCCCGACCTTCGCATTACGAATGCGCTGCTCTACCAACTGAGCTATGCCGGCTTTTTGCTGCCAAGCCTATGATTATAGCTGGAAACACGATCCATGGGCAAGACGGTCGCACGGCGCGAAAGCGCGCGTCAGCCGCCTTGCGCGCGCGCCGGCACGGTGATTCCCAGCAGCGCGTCAGCGCCGTTCCAGATGATTTGGACGCCAATGCACAGCAGGATGAACGCCGACAACCGCAGCACCACCTGCGTGCCGCTGCGACCCAACCACGAGCCCAGCCGCTTCGAATAGCGGTAACACGCGTAAATCGACAGGCACACCAGCACGACGCCGACGATGGACGTCAAGGCTCCGGCCAGAAACGAACGAGCGGTCGACGGATGATTGGCGCCCAGCGTAATGGCCACGGAAATCGACCCGGGGCCCACCGTGAGCGGCAGCGTCAACGGATAAAATGCGCGCGTTTCGATCGAATCCGCATTCGCCGCCACTGCGGTTGACGCGTCCACCGAAATTTCGCCTTCGCGCAGCAGCCCCCAAGCCAGGCTGCACACGACGAGACCACCGGCAATCTGCACGACCGGGATCGACAGGCCAAAAAACTCCAATACAAAGCCGCCGATAAAAATCGAGGCCATCAGCAAAAAGAACCCGTTGATGGCGACCTTGCGCGCGAGGATCGACCGCGTGGCGTCGTCGACGTTGCTGGTCAGCGCCAAAAAGACCGGCGCGGTACCGAGCGGATTTACGATCGGCAGCAGCGCGCCGATCACCAATAGCAACCCTTCGAGCAGATGCCGCAATTCTGCGGTCATTTAGGCGCAGTCGGCGGCGAAGCGTTCGGCGCGGCAACGGCGGCAACAGGTGCGCCGGTGATGGGCAATTCCGACACCAGCGCCTTCACCCCGTTCCAGGTAATTTCGACGCCGATGCAAAGCATGATGAAAGCGGACAGGCGCAGGATCACCATCATGCGGCTGTGACCCAGCCACGCGCCGACATGCCTGGCATAGCGATAAGCCAGCCATACGATCAATGCAATCAACCCGACCGCGAGGATGGCCGCCACGAATCCGACCACGACGCGCTCCACGCCATGGACGTGGTTGGCGCCCAACGTGATGGCGACGGATATCGCGCCAGGATCGACGGTGAGCGGCAACGTCAACGGATAAAATGCGCGCAGCAATGCCTTGTCGTCCGGCAGCGCAGCCGTTTCGGCGGCAACCGGGCCGTCGTTCGACAGCATGTTCCAGCCAAGCGCACACAAGACGGCGCCGCCCGCCACCTGCACGACCGGCACCGACAGCCCGAACATCCGGAGGACGAAAGCGCCAAAGATCAGCGAACCCATCAGCAGGATGAACGCGTTGATGGCGATTTGGGTGGCGAGCTTGCGGCGCGCCAGATCGGAACTGCCGGCGGTCATCGCGAGGAATATCGGCGCGCTTCCCATCGGATTGACGATGGGCAGCAAGCTCGCAAAGACTAGCAGAAAGGCGACCACGAAATTGCGGAGATCGGTGGAGATCGAGAGGTCGGGCACGATGGTCGGGACGATGGTCAGGCGCTAGAGGGCGTGGCGCGCGTACACTAGCATGGCTTTGCTTCGATTGGCTCGCACAACGTCCTTGGCAGATACCCGTCCCATCTTCGGCTTTCATGCGGTAACCGCGCGGCTGCGCCAGCGGCCCGACTCGGTGCACGCGCTGTATCTGCAGGCGGGCCGCGACGATGGCCGCGCCCGCGACATCGCTGCACGGGCCAAGGCGGCCGGCGTGGCGTTGCACGTCGTCGATGCGACGCGCATGACGGCCTTGGCCGGTGCCGGGACACACCAGGGCATCGTCGCGGTGGTGGACAACGCCCTGCCGCATGTCACGCTGGACGACGTGCTGGCCGATCCGGCCGAACCGCCCTTGCTGCTGATCCTGGATGGCGTCACCGACCCGCACAATCTTGGCGCCTGCCTGCGTAGCGCCGATGCGTTTGGCGCGCAGGCGGTCATCGTGCCCAAGGATCGCGCCGTGGGAGTCACCGCGACCGTGATGAAAATCGCCAGCGGCGCCGCCGATACGGTACCGGTGATCGCCGTGACCAATCTGGCGCGCACGATGCGCGAATTGAAGGAGCGTGAGGTGTGGCTGCTCGGCGCGGACGCGGGTGGCGAAAGCATCGTCACTGCCGATCTGCGCGGCCCGGTGGCTTGGGTGTTGGGTG
>JBDTTY010000403.1:0-3190 GCA_040007975.1 Betaproteobacteria bacterium
TTAATTCCGAAATATGGGGCGATGGCGAGCAGTTGTTGCAGGCGTTTCGACGGGTGTCGTTTTCCGCCGTCATCTTCCGGATGGTGGACCCGGACCGCTTCGATGCCGTCAAGCTGGAGATCGAGGGGGATCCACGCCTCCAACTCGAGGTCAAGCGCGAGTCGCAGTTCTACGCGGATCAATCCGAACAGCTGGCCAAGTTTATTTCGTACCTTGGCACCACGATCTCGATCATATTTTCCATAGGTGCGATCATCGGCGCGATGATCACGATGTACGCCAGTGTGGCCTCGCGCACCGGGGAGATCGGTACGTTGCGTGCGCTGGGATTTTCGCGGATGTCGATATTGGTGGCGTTTCTTGGCGAATCGCTGCTGCTTGGCCTCGTCGGCGGCATCGTCGGTCTCGCCGGTGCGTCATTCATGCAAGCCATCCCGATTTCCACTACCAATTTCCAGACCTTTGCCGAGATTGCGTTTCACTTCACGTTGACCCCGCAGATCATCGTGACATCGCTCGCGTTTTCGTTGGTGATGGGATTCATCGGCGGATTCCTGCCGGCCGCGCGTGCATCGCGCATGAAGATCGTCGACGCGCTTCGCGCCGCTTGATATGCGGATCCCATCTGCCTTGCGCGTATTGCGTACGCATGCGATCGCGCGATCGTTGCAGCCGGCGGTGGATGTGGCGGCGGCGCTGCGCCAGCTGCGGTTTGTCCAGCTCGATCCCATCCGGGCCCCGGCCCGCGCTGTGGACCTGATTCTGCGTCAACGTGTTGCGAACTACCGGGCGGGCGATCTCGATCGGCAGTATCCGCAGTTGCCGCTGGCCGAAGACTATCTGCATATCTACGCTGTGATGACTGCAGAGACCCGGGCGCTGTTGCATCCGCGCGGCAGACCCTACCTGTTGCACATCGAGAGCGAGCATCCGCGGCTGCCCGCGCGCGTACTGGCACATGTGGCCAGAAACGGCGATGCGCATCCGCGCGACCTCGCGGCCGCGCTGGGGCGTGTGCAGGTCAGAAGCGGCTGGGGCGGCGTGTCGACGGCGACGACGCGCGCGTTGGAGGCCCTCCATTACCGCGGCAAGTTGCACGTAACGCGGCGCGAGCAGGGTATCAAGGTGTATTCGCTCGCCACGCCGTGGGCGGATCCGCTGCCCCCGGCTGCCCGCGCTCGCGCATTGATGTTGCTGTTGCTCGAAAGTTATGCGCCGCTGCCCGAAAACTCGTATTGGCAACTCGTGCGGATGATCACGGAGAGCTCGCTATCGGCCACGCTGCGCGATCGCACCTGGAAGGCCATGCGCACCGACCCGCAGATCGAGCGGATCGACATCGACGGTGTCACGTGGGTCACGCCAGCCGACGAAGTGCGACGCAACGATGTGCCAGATCGGGTGCGCCTGCTCGCTCCGTTCGACCCGGTGGTGTGGGATCGCCGGCGTTTTGCCGCCTTCTGGGGGTGGGAGTATCGACTCGAGGCTTACACGCCGGCGGCCAAGCGGCAATTCGGCTACTACGCGCTGCCGCTGCTCTGGCGTGATGACGTCATCGGTTGGGCTAACGCCATCGTCGCGGCAGGCACGCTGCAGGTGGCGGCCCAATACGTCGCATCGCCACCACGATCAGCATCCTATCGACACGCGCTGGCAGCGGAGTGCGAGCGACTACGCGTGTGCGTGGGCGCCGATGCCGTGCAAGTAAAGGCCGCCTGATGCGGCGACAGGATGTGCTGCGATTCGGCGCGGCCACGCTGATTTAGGGCTCGACGTGGTACGCGATCACGTTGCAGTTGGGTGTGGTCCCGCCTGAGTGGAGTGTCGCGTATCGGTTCGCACTGGCGGCGATGATCATGTTCGGCATACGTGCGGCGGCGGGGAAACCCGGAGCGCTGATTGCGCACGGCGACAATGTTGCCCAACGCTGCGAACACCTTAGGTGACGACGGTGCGTCGAGTGGCCAACGCCTGTCTCAGTCGAAGCGCAGGTTGCCGTCCGCGATCAACTTTTTCCAATGATTGAGGTCACCTTCGATCAGCGCGCCCAAGCGCTCCGGCGCGCCAGGAATCAACTCGGCGCCTTCGCGTTCCAGCCGTTCCCGCACTTCCGGTAGTGCCAGAATTTTTTGCACCTCGGCGTTGATCCGTTTGATCACCGCAGGCGGTGTACCGAGCGGTGCCACGATGCCCCAGTAGTTGATCACGCTGGCGTTGGGCACGCCTTCCTCCTGCCAACTTGGCACGCCGGGCATCTGCGGAATGCGTTTGGGGCCCGTCACGGCAAGTACCTTCACCCGCTTTTCGGCCTGCAACGGCAGTGCGGCCGGAATCGACGCGGTCATCGCCTGAATCGATCCACCAAGCAGATCCTTGGTGGCGTCTGCAATTCCGCGATAGGGTACGTGGACGATGGTGATGCCTGCGCGATTGTTCATCAGTTCAAGCGCCAGATGATTGACGCTTCCGGTGCCGGCCGAGCCGTAGTTGTATTTTCCGGGCTGCGCCTTGGCGAGCGCGATGAATTCGCGCATCGAATTGACGGGCACGTCGACGTTGACGACGAACGCCAGCGGCCCGGATGCGATCGGCGCGACCGGTACAAATTGCTTGACGGGATCATAGCCGGGCGCGCGCGCCGAGGCCGCCACGGTCGTGAAGGGCGACGCGACAAACAGCAACGTGTAGCCATCGGGTGCTGCGGCGGCAACTTCGGCGGCACCAATCGCACCTCCGGCGCCGGTCTTGTTCTCGACGACGATCGTCGCCTTCATCGCGTCGCCGAGCTTTTGCGCCATGTAACGGGCGACGGTGTCGGTGCCCGCACCCGGCGTAAACGGGACGACCAGACGCACGGGCTTGGTCGGCCATGCGTCCTGAGCCGATGCGCCAGGGACGGCGGCGGTCAGCCCGACCATGGCCGCCAACAGAAGAGCAGCAATATTCATGGGGGGTAGTGTGCGCAAAAACAAAGTCGGATGGCAAGTCGACATGACATCCCGGTGACGGACTTGCCTAATCCTTGCCCTCTTGGCGAATCACGTCGATATTGTCTATCAGCCGGGTGACCCCCAGCGTGGCCGCCGCCAGCACGATCAATACGTTGGGGTGGTCGAATCCCTCGGGATGCGGGATATGTAATCCAAGTCCGTTGCGGACCGCGACGTAGTCGACCTTCCAGCCGCGCGCG
>JBDTTY010000404.1:0-3180 GCA_040007975.1 Betaproteobacteria bacterium
GCGACGTACCCGGCTCCGGCATCGTAATGCCGACCAATTGATTCGCCATCTCCATCGTGATCTTGTTGTGCGAGATGAACAGGAACTGCGTATCCCGGGCCATTTCCTGCACCATCTTGCAAAAGCGCTCGGTGTTGGGGTCGTCCAAAGGCGCGTCGACCTCATCAAGAAGGCAAAACGGTGCCGGATTGAGTTCGAACAGCGCAAACACCAGCGAAATTGCCGTCAGCGCCTTTTCGCCTCCGGATAGCAGGTGAATCGACGTGTTGCGCTTGCCCGGCGGCTGCGCGACGACCTGCACGCCTGCATCGAGAATTTCCTCGCCGGTTAACACGAGTCGCGCCTGCCCCCCGCCAAACAGCACCGGAAAAAGACGCGAAAAGTTGGCGTTGACCGTATCGAAGGTCTGCTGCAGCATTTCGCGCGATTCGCGATCGATCTGGCGGATGGCCGTTTCGAGCGTGGCCATGGCTTCGTTGAGATCGGCGGCCTGCGCGTCCAGGTAGTCCTTGCGCGTGCGCGCTTCGGTCAGTTCGTCGAGTGCCGCCAGATTGACCGCGCCCAGTTCCGCAATGCCGCTGGTCAGACGTTCGATTTCGGCGGGCAGCGTGCGGGCCGCACCCCACGTTTTGAGCGCCTCCGGCAACACAGCAACGTCGGCCTGCGCCTCCGCCAGCTGCTCGGAAAACTGGATGCCAGCCAAGTCAGCCGCTTGCTCTTTCAACTGCATCTCGAGAATCTTGGCGCGTGCGGGCTCGACCTTTTGCTCCGCGGCGAGACGGACCTCGTCGGCGGTGCGCAGCGCAGTGCCTAGTGCTTCCTGCTCGTCGCGCGCGGCAGCCAGGGCTTGCTCGGCGGTGCCGCGTTGACCCAATTGCAATTGCAGCGCCGCTTCGACCGGCGACCAGTCGATCGCAGCGCGCTCGGTCGTGAGTTGGGCCAATTGCGTACGCTGTTGGCGATCCTGCTCGGCGAGGCTGGCACGACGGCGATCGAGTTCGGCAATGCGCTCGTGCGTGCTGCGCTCGGCAAAGCCGGCTTCCTGTGCGGCGCGCTCGGCAGAGCGCACGCGTTCGCGGCCACGCGCCAAAGCAACTTCCGCTTCATTCCGGGCCGCGCGTTGCACGTCGCGGCGGGCAAATTCGTCGTGCAGCTTCGATTGCAGATTGGCAATCTCGGCCGTCATGCCATCACGTTGTTGCGTTTCCTGCGTCTCAAGTCCGTTGACTTCGGCGGTTTCGGCAGCGATTTGCTCGCGCCGGGATTGCGCAGCGGCGACCGATTGTTGCAACTGGAGCAATTCCAGCTCGAGATCGTGGACGCGACGTTGCTGTGAACCCACCGCGAGCCCTTCCGCGTGCGAGGTCTGCTGCGCTGCCCGCAATTCAATGTCGACCGCGTCGCGTTGCGCGCGCGCGGTTGCCGCGGCTTCGCGTGCGCCGACCAATGCGGCCGTCAGTTCAGTGAGCTCGCGTTGACGCGCCAATACGCCATGCAGATCGCCGTCAGGAGCAAAAAATGTGACGCCATGGGCCGAGACCAGGTGCCCACCCGGCGTGACGAAGTGTTCCCCTTCCGCAAGCGCGGCGCGTTCTGCCAGCGCCGAGTCGAGGTCCGGCCGACAATGCACACCATGCAATCCGTCGGCGACCAGCCGACCGACGGTATCGCTGTTGCAATGCACTTTGGCGAGCAAGGTGTCGTGCGCCGACTGCGGCGCGTGGCGAGCCGTGGCCGGCGCAAAGGCGGCGACACGCCGCGGCGGAGCGGCATTGCCGGTCCATGCGGCGACGGCATCGAGTTGGGCGAGCTCGATCGCGTTGAGGCGCTCGCGCAGCACGGCTTCCAGTGCATCTTCCCAGCCTTTTTCGACATCGAGAACCTGCCACAGCCGATGCGCCTTGGTGAGACCGTGCGTGGCCAGCCAGCCGTCGATGTCCTGTCCGTGGCCGATCTTTTCCTGCAAAGCGGACAACGCCTGCGCACGTGCGTCGAGATCGCCAAGTCGACGGCTATCGCGATCCCACGCGTCGGCGCACGTGCGTTGCGTAACCTGCAACGTCTCCACCGATTGCTGCAGCGTCGCGAGTGCCTGCTGCTTGCCGGCGAGATCCTGACTTTCCTGGGCCAGTTGTTCCGCGAGCTCCGCGACGGGGTCGACCACAGGTGCGGGAATGCCCACCAGTTCCTGCGCGAGTCGACCGCGCCGATGGGCCAGACGTTGCAGTGTGGCTGTTGCGCCATCGCGTCGCGTTTCGACGACACGCACGCCCTGTTCGATCAGCGCAATGCCCTGCTGTAATTCATTGATCGCTGTGACGACGGCCGCGACTTGCGCCTCGAGCGGTTTCACCGCGTCGATGGCCGCCTGCTCCTCAGCCTTGGCCGCTTCGCGCTGCGTGATGGCGGCTTCAAGCGTGGCTTGCGCGGTGGCGCGATCCCCGGTGAGCCGGGTGTCCTCGCCCGCAATTGCGCCCAGCGCTTCCGTCAACTGCGCGACTTGCTGCGCAATTCGGGTTTCGGATTCGCGGGCAAAGCCCAGTTGTTGTTCGAGCCGCGTGACTTCGGCATTGGCGGCATAGAACGCACCCTGCCGCTCATGCAGGATGTCGCCCGCGGTGTAGTGCTCGGCACGCAACGCTTCGCGGCGCGCTTCGGCGGTACGCAATTCGGCTTGCACCCCTTCGAACGCAACCTGCAGTGCTGCGACCTCGGCGGTGCACCGATCCTTGGCGCGCATCGCTTCCTGCTGCTTCGCATACCACAGCAAATGTTGCGATTGCTTCAGTCGCGCTTCGAGATCGCGATATTGCGTCGCCACTTCCGCCTGACCTTCGAGGCGCGTCAACTGATTGCCGAGTTCCAGCCGAATGTCCTCGACGCGCGACAGGTTTTCGCGGGTGTCGGCCAGGCGACCTTCGGTTTCCTTGCGCCGTTCCTTGTACTTCGAAACACCGGCCGCCTCTTCGAGAAATATGCGCAGTTCCTCGGGTTTGGCTTCGATCACACGCGAGATCATGCCTTGCTCGATGATCGCGTAAGCGCGCGGGCCGAGTCCGGTGCCAAGAAAGAGATCATGGATGTCGCGGCGACGGACCGGAATGTTGTTGATGTAGTACGACGAATCGCCGTCGCGCGTCAGCACGCGCTTGATCGAGATCTCGGCGTACTGGCCCCACT
>JBDTTY010000405.1:0-3174 GCA_040007975.1 Betaproteobacteria bacterium
TGTTTCCCTATCGCTGATTCGGAAACCGAACGCTCCGGCCATGCATCTCACGCTCTTCCTGCCATCGTTATTGGCTGCGCCGCGCGACGCGCTGATCGCGTCACCGGCATTGGCAGCCATGGCGCGGCGAGCCTTGCCGCCGGAATACGTTGCCGGCGGCCTCGCCGCCGCGCTGCTCGCGGTGGCGGGCGTGCCTCCGGACACGCCGCTCGCACCAGTCGCCGCGCGCGGTGCCGGTGTCGACATTGGCACCGATGCGATTGCGCGTGCCGATCCGATTGCACTGGTCGCGGGCCGCGATAACGTGCTGCTGAACGGCCGCGTGGACGATGTGTCCGCCGCCGACACGCAAGCTATCCTCGACCGGATGAACACGCACTTTGCCGACGATGGTCTCGTCTTTTTCGCGCCGCGGCCCGACACTTGGTTCGTGCGACTCATCGGTATCGACCCTCCGCAAACCACGTCGCTGGCACGGGTACACGGCGCGATTCACGGTCACCTTCCACGCGGTATTGCAGCTGGCCGATGGAAGCGCTGGATGTCGGAAATGCAAATGTTGCTGCACGACGATCCGCGCAATGCCGCGCGGGAGCGCAACGGACAAATGCCCGTCACCGGACTTTGGATTGCCGACGCCGGGCCCGCCGTCACCACGGCCGGCGATGCGTCGCGCCGATGGTTTGCGCCCGCGGGGCGCGACGGCGATGTAGCTCGCGGTCTCGCACCAATGGGTCCTGGCAGCGTCTCGTCGCCGCCGGCCACTTTTGCGCTGATGCCGCCCGGTGCTGATGCCATCGTGATCCTGCCTCCGCTGCGCTCTGCCGCCGATGTTCATGCGGCAATGACAGCATGGCTTGCGCCGACGCTCGCTGCCCAGGACAACGCAACGTTGGCGGGACTGAGCGTGATTGCCGACGATGGTCGAGGTGCATTCACGTATTCGCCACGCGCCGAGTCGTGGTGGTCTCGCTGGCGTGCATCGGCGCGGCGCCAAGTGTTTGCGCCGCCGACGACTCCGGAACCGGCGTGAGCAAACCGATCGTTCGACGCCTCCCCGGGGCGTCAGCCCGCGCATTGCAAGCCGCAGGTCTGTCGCCGGTGCTGGCGCGCGTGTATGCGGCGCGCGGCATCGCCGCGGCGACCGAACTCGACCACACTTTTTCCGCGTTACCTGCGTTTGCGTTGATGAAGGGCATCGCCGCCGCCGCGCAGCGACTCGCCGATGCGATCGCCAAGCAGCAGCGCATCCTGATCGTGGCCGATTACGATGCCGATGGCGCGACGGCGTGCGCGGTTGCCATGCGCGGACTTGCCGCGATGGGTGCGCAGGTCGATTTCATCGTGCCCAATCGATTCGAATTCGGGTACGGGCTGACGCCCGAAATCGTCGCGTTGGCCGCCGCACGCAAGCCGCACCTCATCGTGACCGTGGACAATGGCATTGCCAGCGTGGCTGGAGTCGCGGCGGCGCGTGCGCTCGGCATCGACGTGCTGATCACCGATCACCACCTGCCCGGCGACACGCTGCCGGAGGACGCGATCATCGTCAATCCCAATCAACCGGGCTGCACGTTTCCGAGCCGCCACATCGCCGGCGTCGGCGTGCTGTTCTATGTGCTGCTGGCGCTGCGCGCACATCTGCGCGCCGACGGCGCTTACGTCACGCAGCGCGAACCCAACCTCGGCGACCTGATCGATCTGGTGGCGCTTGGCACCGTCGCGGATGTCGTGCGTCTGGATCAAACCAACCGCGTGCTGGTTGAGCAAGGACTTGCCCGCATTCGCGCGGGCCGCGCGCAACCGGGCATTGCCGCGCTGTTTGCAGTGGCGGGGCGCGACCCGCGCCGCGCGACGGCTTTCGATCTCGGTTTTGTGGCCGGGCCGCGCCTCAATGCTGCAGGGCGCCTGTCCGACATGTCGCTCGGGATACGCTGCCTGCTGGCGTCAACGGAAGCCGAGGCACGCCCGTTGGCCGACGCACTGGACCAATTGAATCGCGAACGCCGCGCGGTGGAAGCCGTGATGCAGGACGAGGCGCTGGCCGACCTCGATGTGCAGACGGCGGATTCCATCGCCGAGCGTTTCACCGTGTGCCTCTTCCGCGCCGAATGGCATCAAGGCGTTGTGGGGATCGTGGCGTCACGTCTCAAAGATCGCTATCACCGGCCCGCCATCGTGTTTGCGCGCGGTATGGCGGGCGAACTCAAGGGCTCAGGTCGCTCGATCGCCGGGCTGCACCTGCGCGATGCACTGGACCTCGTGTCAAAACGTGCGCCCGACGTGATTTCTCGTTTCGGCGGGCATGCGTTTGCAGCAGGATTGACCATCACGGAAGCCGACTTGCCCCGATTCATCGATACTTTCGACGATGTGGTCCGCGAGCAACTGGGCGGTATTCCGCCCACCGCCCACTGCGACAGCGACGGGGCGCTCGACCCCGGCGAACTTACGTTCGAATTGGCGCAGTCGTTGCGGCAACGGGTGTGGGGGCAGGGATTGCCCCCGCCCGTGTTCGATGACGTTTTCAGCGTCAGAGCCAGTCGGCTGGTGGGCGGCAAGCATCGACGCCTGACGCTGGAGCGCGGCGGCGAGTGCTTCGAGGCCATCCTGTTCCAATATGCGGGCGAACTGCCGCCGCGCATCCGCGCCGCGTTTCGCCCGGACATCAACGAGTGGCAAGGCAAAGCGTCGCTCGAGCTGACCATCGAGCACTGGCTACCCGCCGCCTGACGCCGCGGCGGACTGACCCACCGGCCGCGGAGGGCTCACGTTGCGCAGCATCCACATGCATCAGGTCGGGACTGGCCGAACTGAATTTGGCTCGCCTGATTCGCTTAATAATTTATAATACATTGATATAAAATGGTATTTTTATGTTAGTGACAGCTAACCAATGACAGCTTTTCAGAGCGGGGCCGCACTTGTGCAATGCACCATTTAGGACTATAGTCGTCTGGTTTAGCTCGCGTTCGGGGTCCCAGCGCGAAGCCAGCCCGTGTCCCTAAGGAAAATTCATGCGTCTCGTCGGTAAAGTCTCGATCATCACGGGTGCGGCCCAGGGCATCGGCCAAGCCACCGCGCTCAAATTCGCCAAGGAAGGCGCCAAAGTCGTCGTATGCGACATCAACGATGCGGCAGTCGCGTCGACTGTCGAGTTGATCAAGAGCACCG
>JBDTTY010000406.1:0-3169 GCA_040007975.1 Betaproteobacteria bacterium
CATCGGGGCCATCGGTGCTGCGGAAATGCGGCACGCGGTCAATGCCGTGCGCGATGCGATGACAGAACTCGGCATTCGCCAAATTGCTCCGGTGGCACCTCGCGCCGTCGCCTGACGCGGCCCGATGCCTAGGCCATGACGCGCAGCGTTGCCAGCGTCGCGGCTGCCGGGCCTCGCGGATCCACGTACCCGAGGCGCTCCAGCGCGTCGAGAATGATCACACTGGCCTCGGGCGTGACCTGATCGGGTCCCGCGTCAAGCGCAATCAAGCGCGCAGCATCGCCCAGAGTCATGCGACGATGGTCGACCGCTTCACCGTCCTGATTCACCGGTTCACGGTCGCGCGGAAGGACCAGGTCGTAGATGGCAATCGATTCGCGCATCAGTCCGTCGCCGGTCTCACGGGCGATATGCAACGTACTAACGTGAGGCGCGGCGTGTGCCGTTGCGGAAGAAAGACCGGCTTCCTCCCAGGCCTCCTTGATGAACGTGTGACGCAAATCGAATCCAGCCGGCACGCCGCCGCCGACCAGGTTGTCCAGCATGCCGGGATCGATCGCCTTGGTCGCACTTCGTCGCGCCAGCCACATGTGGATCGCGCCATCGCAGTCGACCAGTCCGTTGCCATGGACAGCCCACGAATGCACGCCGAAATATCGTGCCGCTGCCCGTTCGATGTCGAACCAAGGTGCCGCACCAAAAGTGGGAGCGATCGCATAACGCTCATCGCGCCACGGGGACAACGCGCCTTCGTCGGCCAATGTACGAGTGACGCGATCCAACGCCATCGTGCGTGCGTCGGAAGTGACCAATGGCGCGGCAAACGCGATGGCGCCGGCGTCGACGTCAAAAACGTCGGACCAGCGCGCGAGACGGCGTGCGCGTGGCGGCGTGACCCACCCCACAACGCGACCGTCAATGTGCAGCGGCAAAAAGGTGTCGGCAGACCGTTGCAGCAGGCGATTGAGTCGCGCTGCGATGACGTGATCCAGTCGCGGTTCTATCATCGTGTCTATTTTAGCGAAACGCTGCGGTGATCGGGAGTGATCGTCACGGGCGTGCGAAAATGGAGATTCTTTGCGCCTGTGATGACGTTCGATGTCACGTGCAGCATTTGCCATCCGCCCCGGCTTCGGAAACCCATTCATGACGGCTCATATCATCGACGGCAGGGCCGTCGCTCTGCGGGTGACGGACGAAGTCCGTGTTGACGTTGCGGCACGCGTTGCCAGTGGACGTTCAGTGCCCGGTCTCGCCGTGGTGCTGGTCGGCGACAATGCCGCGTCGCAGGTATACGTGCGCAACAAGCGCAAGACCACGGAAGCCGTGGGCATGCGCTCGTTCGCCTTCGATTTGCCAATCACCGCGACCGAAGCGGAAGTGCTGGCGTTGGTGGACCGCCTCAACGCGGATCCGTCGGTGAACGGCATCCTGGTCCAGTTGCCGCTGCCGGCGCAGATCGATCCCGAGCGCGTGATCGAAAGAATCCATCCACGCAAGGATGTCGACGGCTTTCACCCTTACAACGTTGGCCGGCTGGTGCTGAAAATGCCGACGCTGCGTCCATGCACACCCTACGGTTGCATGCGGCTGCTGGGGGAAACTCGCGAAAGTCTGGTGGGCAAGCACGCGGTGGTGATCGGGCAATCGAACATCGTCGGCCGGCCGATGGCGTTGGAGCTGCTGATGGCGCGCTGCACCGTCACGATTTGTCATTCGGCAACGCGGGATCTGCCGGGTCTGGTTCGTCAGGCCGACATCCTGGTGGCGGGCGTGGGCAAGGCCAGGTTTGTGCCGGGCGCATGGATCAAGCCGGGTGCCATTGTGATTGACGTCGGCATCAATCGCACGGAGGACGGCAAGCTGTGTGGGGATGTGGACTTCGACTCGGCAAAAGAAGTCGCAGGCTGGATTACACCGGTGCCGGGTGGCGTGGGACCGATGACGATCGCGACGCTGCTGCGCAATACGTTGCGCGCAGCGCAGTGGCAGGACGAACCGTAGTCGGTCGCGCAGGATCTTTGCGGTGGTGCATAGGTGGTGAGCCGCCCCCCATTTCGGTCGCGGCCTCAAAAGCCGCTCCAACGAAATGCCATGCGGCTCACCACCCAGGCCTTGTAATAGCCACGCCACATCGTATGTAGGCGAGGCTTCAGCCTCGTGCGATCAATCAACGAGGCTGAAGCCTCGACTATTGAATCGCGATCGACCGACTACCGTATCCCGATCAGGCGCCGCGCAAATGCCAGGCCTTGGGCCGTGTGAACGTTTCGATCCCGTAGGTAGATAGCGTGAGGCCGATCCCGGAATGCTTCACACCAGACCACGGCAGTCGCGGACTGACGCGATCGCAGCAATTCCAGTAGACGCTTCCCGCCTGCACCCGCGACAGAATCTTGTGCGCGCGTGACTCATCGCGCGTGAACACGCCGGCGGTCAATCCATAGTCCGAGTCGTTCATCAGCTCCACCGCAGCCTCGTCGTCCGCGACCGCTTGCAAACCGATGATCGGGCCGAACGACTCCTCGCGCATCAGCTGCATCGATTGATCGGCATCCGACAGGACCGTCGGGGCAAACCAATTGCCTTTGCCCTTGATTGCCTGTCCGCCGGTCAAAAGCTTGGCGCCCTTGCGCGTCGCGTCGACCACCTGCTTGCGTAACACCGCCAGTTGCGGCTTGCGGGTGATGGCGCCGATGTACGTGCGTTCGTCCAGTGGATCGCCGACGCGAAAGCCTTTGACTTCCGTTACAAACGCCGCCACGAAGGCATCGTAGATTTTTTCGTGCACGTATATGCGCTCGACGGCGCAGCAGGATTGTCCGGTGTTGTAGAACGCGCCATCGGCAATGCCGGCCGCCGCGGCCTTGACGTCGACGTCCTCGCAGACGTAAATCGGATCCTTGCCACCCAATTCCAGTTGCGTCTTGATCATGCGGCGACCGGTGCTGGCCGCGACCTTCGCCCCCGTCGCATACGAGCCGGTGAAAAATACGCCGTCGACCGCCTGCCGCAACAATGCGGCGCCGACCTTGCCATCGCCCACCACAGGAATGAATACGTCCTCAGGTACACCCGCAGCGTGCAACATCTCTGCGATCTTCAATCCCGACAGCGTCGAGTATTCGGACGGTTTGTAGAGCACCGCGTTGCCGGCCAGCAGCGCCGG
>JBDTTY010000407.1:0-3159 GCA_040007975.1 Betaproteobacteria bacterium
AAGCGTCGCATACGGGGCAATGCGAATTGTTACGCGTCCTTGCCGTGACACGCCTTGTACTTGCGGCCGCTACCGCACGGACATGGGTCATTGCGTCCGACCTTGGGCGCTTCACGCATCAGCGGACGATTGGGGCGCGTGATCATCGCGGCGTCCAATACACAGGCAGCAAGTTCGTCGATCGCGTCGTCGAGATCGGCCAGCGGCGCGTCACGTTCCATCTGCGCGCGACGTTCGGCGTACTCCGCGCTGTCGGCGGCATCGGCGTCCGGCGCCAACGGCAGATGCCGCAGGATACCGACCATCGCAGCCGCCAGTTCGTCATCGCGATCGTAGGCGGCCTGCAGTGAAGGAAAGGTGCCCAACGCCGTGGTGAATCCCATCACCCACGGCGCCAGTGCGGCAATGCCCGCTTTGCCCGGGATCACCGCACCCGCGTCGTCTTCCAACTCGAATACGATCGGGTCGATCGGCTCGCGTCCGGTGATGCAAGCGGCCAACTCGTCGTGGCGCCGCATGATCAACGCGGTCGCCGTGTTGCGCGCGGCGACATCCGGCATCGCCGCAGCACTGCCCTCCGCGTCGAACACATAAGGCAGCCACGTCGCCGGGGCAACGGGCTCTGGCTGCAACAGCACACCGACGAGAAAGCCGTCGAGCATCGCTACATCGAGCGGATCGCGCTCCTCGGGGATCGTGGCGAGCAGTTCGTCGAGCGCGGCGATGTCGTCGTCGTGCAGTGGGCGGTCGTTATCGGTCGGTGTCATGGGTTCATGCGCCAAAATTCGCGGCGTCTCGGGATTTCAACTTTGCGGCAACGGAATCGCCGTGATCGGCGTAGATCAGGTCGGGGAGCTTGCGAATCACGTGATACTCAAAGACATCGCGACTGCCATCCGCAACCTGCCACGTCAACTCTACCATTCGAATCTTCTGGTCGCGGGGAAAAATGTTTGTTGACGAGCGATGTGAACCGATACTTGTCCTTGGCAGCAAGCACGATCCATTTGTTCACGTCCCGTCGCCGCAGATGACGCCAGCTCGCCAAACCGAGATGGCAAAAAAAGGACTAGTCGGGAGGCGGTTTTTCTGCCTGCATCAATCGCATACCCGCTCGACCAGGCTGCAGACTTTGCGGTGGCGGTGGCGGCGCCTCTGTCGCCATCGTCGTTCGGACCGGTTCGCCGGAAAGTGGCAGTCCTGCGGCCGCTGCGAGAGTGGCGGCGTCCGGTGGCGCGTTGATCCAACTTTCGTCGGCTGCGCAGATTTGAACCGGTGCAGCATTGGTGCCAATCAACGCTGCGAGCATACCAATCAACAGGACCAATCGCATTTCGTATTCCTTCGCGATCGTACGACCCCGCGCGTTGCTGGAGATTTACGACAGCGTTACCGCGCCCCCGCCTTCTCCAATATCCCCACCATCTCGATGTAGTTGCGGCCCTTGGCCAGCGCCAGCGGCGTATTGCCACCACGATCGGTCAGCTTGACGCTGGCGCCGGCTTCCACCAGCGCCTTCAACGTGGCTACATGGCGTGGACCGCCGTTGCCTAACACGATCGATTCGATCAGCGCGGTCCAGTGCAGATTGTTGACGTGATCGAGCGGCGCACCGGCTGCGATCAACATGCGCACGACTTCGTCGTGTCCGAGATGCGCCGCGGCGATCAATGCGGTGCCGTCGTAGCGGCTGGTCACATTGCGCGGATTACCGCCGATGTCGAGCGCGGTTTTCAGCGTGACCGGATCGTCAGCCACGGCCGCAATCGTGATGATGTCGTAGCGATCGGATTCAAGTGCATCGGGATCGGCGCCGGCCTTGGCCAACGCGCGCATCGCCTCCTGCTGTCGTGCATAGGCGGCGACATGCAATGGCGTGCGGCCATAGCCGTCGCGTGCCTTGACATCCGCACCTTGGGTGACCAGACGCGCAATCGCGGCAGCATCGCCGCGCGATGCGGCTGCAAACAATCCGGAATACGCGGCCGCTTCAGCGGGGGTGGGTGGCACTTGCGCGAAGGCGGACGCGCCCACCAGCGCAGTCGTCAACATCACCATCAACGACAAGCGCGAGGAGTTCAGCATGGGTCGTAGTGCAGGTAGCCAGCCACCGCATTGCCTTTGCCCGGCACGCGCTCGAGTCGCCCGCACGCCACCAGCGGCGGCGTGTCACGCGCCGGATAGTAGATCGGATTGCCGACGTTGGGCAGCGGCGGGTCGGCGGGATTGACGGGATCGATCTTGGGATTGCCACGACCGGTGAGATCGACGACGCAATCCACCGACTTGCCGTCAGTTTCAACCATGCGCACCAGGCCCAGCCCATGATTCATCGGCCACGCTTTGGAAATCCATTTGGCTTTGGCACCTTCACGCGTGAGACACAGGTTCATTCCAGCCACCATATCGGGAAGGTAGCGTGCCCAATCGTCGACGCTCTTGGCGGCATAGTTGGGCACGGGTGCAAGTTTGGCATCATAGCCCGCTTTGATCGTGCAGCAACCGGTGGCCGCCTCACCCGCCTTGAGCGACAGGATGGCGCGATGGGACAGCGCCGGACCATCTTTCATTGTCGACTTGCAGGCTTCCTCGCGCAGCGAAAGAACAAGCGTTTGCTTCGGCAGTTGCGTCGACTCACCGCGCCATACGATAGTCGGGGGCGGCACAAGTGGCAGCGCCTGCAGACCACCGCGAAACTCGACTTGGCGCTTGCCTTTGGTGCCGGGCGAGCTGAATTGCGCCGACGTGCGATTGGCGTCGACGCGCCAGAAGGGCTCTTCGCCACTACAGTCGAGTCCCTGCACGACAACAGGTTGCTGCTGCGCCAATGACGGCAATGCATGGGCCATCATCGCGATCAGCGCGGCGCGCAACAACGGCCCAAACGGGCGATCGATCATGTGGGCTCACCGGAAGAAATCACAATTGCATTTTCGCACGTATCGCCACCATGCCGCCGCTGGCGTAAGGCGACCAACCCCGCCGGCACGAATTGATGTGGAGGTTGCTGCGCGATGTTCAATGGATCATTCGCTGGCAATCGCGCGGCCCACGGTGCGCAGGGCGCAAACTGGCACGTCCGCACCGAGGATGGCCACGTCATACGACGACGCTCATCGGCTCGTTGTAGCAGTGCTCGAAATGTAGGCCATTGGCATC
>JBDTTY010000408.1:0-3146 GCA_040007975.1 Betaproteobacteria bacterium
TTGTCGGTGTCGTGCTTGTGCGGCGGGTAGCTCGACGCGTGTCCCGCCGGCGTGCGCACTTCCACGACCAGCAGATGGTCGGCGGGCTCCTGCTGCGGCAGGATGTCGCAGACGTACCGGGTGTTGGCACCCATGCCGCGCACGCTGCGCTTCATCGTCGATGGTTCGATCAGTCGCGCAGGCTTGTTGGTTTCGCCGGGTGCGCTGGCCACGCCGATTTCGGTTGCGGTTTCGGCCACGATCTCGATCGTCGCGCCGGCCGGTGCGTATACCGCTGCCGGCGCCGCATCGTCGAACACGCTGTCGCGGTTGCCCACGCCCCGCCACGTTTGCGTGCCGACGCTGATGCTGGCCTTGCCGGCCATCACCACGACGCAGGACTCTCGTCCCGGAAGATGCACACGCAGCTTTTCCCCCGCCCGCAGCCGGTGGGCGGTGAAGCCGACATAGGTCCAGCCCGCCGATTGCGGCGTGACCGCGACGATGTCGCGCCCTTCGCGTTTGCCTTTGACGAGTAGCGACATATCAAGCCGTAGGCGAGGCTTTAGCCTCGCGGGAGCGTTCGGCGGAGGCATTGCGCGAGGCTGAAGCCTCGCCTACCGAAACTCCATCCACCAGCGCTCGCAAATGGCGATAGCCCTTGTCCGCATACGTATAACTTGGCGCCACCGACGGGTCCTGTTCCGCCTCCACCACCAGCCAGCCTTGGTAACCGTGCGCACGCAGTTGCTCGATCAAGGGTGCAAATGCGATCGCGCCATCGCCGGGCACCGTGAACGCGCCGTTAATGACGGCGTCGAGGAAGCTCCAATTGCGGTTGCGCGCCATCCGAATCACATCGGGCCGCACATCCTTGCAATGCACGTGACACACGCGACCGATGTGCTTCGCCAGCATCGCCTGCACGTCGCCGCCGGCAAATGTCATGTGACCCGTGTCGAAAAGTAGTCCGACATCCGGACCGGTATGCACCATCAACGTATCGACATCAGTGGGCGTCTCCACGTAGGCGCCCATGTGATGGTGGTAGGCAAGACGCACGCCGTGCGCCAGCGTGTACCGCGCAAACTCGTCAAGCCGTGCGCCATACGCGACCCACTCCGTCGGCTGGAAGAAGCGCGGACGCATGTACAGCGGGCGTGGTGCACCCTGAATGCTGTCCGCCACTTCGCCGTACACCATCACCTTGGCACCGTTGTCGGCAAGGAGCTTCAAATGCGGTCCGACTGCGGCAATTTCCTCCTCCACCGATCGGCGCGCCAACCGACCCGAATACCAGCCCGACACTAGTGCAAGGCCATGCGCGCCAAGGACATTGCGCAACGCAACGGATTCGCGCGGGAATTTGTTGCCGAGTTCAAAGCCCTGATAGCCGATGGTCTTGCCCTCGGCCAATGCCACCTCGAGCGACGTTTCGCCGCCTAGAGAAGGCAGATCGTCGTTGCTCCACGAGATCGGATTGATGCCGATCTTTACATCCAATGCAGGGCTCATGGCGTTTGCTTCCGCTTGTCCAGGTCGTAGGCGGCACGGGCCTGCTTTACTTGATCACGCGTCGAGACTTCCGGTACCGCCACCTCCCACCAGCAGCCACCTTCTGGCGTGGTTTGTGCCGGATCGGTCTCGATGCAGATGACGCTGGTACGCGGCGCCGCACGCGCGCGCTGCAAAGCGGCTTCGAGTGCGGGAATGTCGGCCACGTTTTCCGCGAGTGCACCCAGCGAGCGTGCATGCGCGGCAAAGTCGATGGCCGGCGCGCCGTCGGGACCCTGCACGCAATCCGCGAACAGGTTGTTGAACGGCGCGCCGCCGCAGGCTTGCTGCAAACGATTGATGCACCCGTAGCCGCGATTGTCGAGCACGACGATGATCAGCTTCCTGTTCAGCATCACCGACGTCGCGATTTCGGCATTGAGCATCAGATAGCTACCGTCGCCGACCATCACTATTACGTCACGGTCCGGTTGTGCCATTTTCACGCCCAGACCGCCGGCGATCTCGTATCCCATGCACGAGAATCCGTATTCCATGTGATAGCCGCCCGGCGTGGACGTGCGCCACAGCTTGTGCAACTCCGCCGGCAACGTTCCGGCGGCGCATACGACGATATCATCGCGCGCGGAATCAGCTGCTGATCGCTGCACCGCGCCGATCACGTCACCATCATAGGGCAGCGACACTTCGCGGCGCGCCGTGATACGCGCGATGTCGGCACGCCAGCCATCGGCTGCCGCATGCGCCCGCTGGGTCCATCGTGTATCGGCGCGCCATTGCGGCAACGCGGTGGACAAGGCATTCAAGCCGGCGCCCGCGTCCGCGATCAATTCGAGGCCGCGCCATTTGCGCGCGTCGAAGGCGTTGACGTTGAGATTGATCAACCGCGCCTGCGCAAACAGCGAATGTGACCCCGTCGTGAAATCCGAAAGTCGCGTGCCGACGGCCAACACGACGTCGGCATCCGCGGCGAGCGCATTGGCTGCGGGTGAACCCGTGACGCCGATGGCGCCGGTTTGCAACGGATGATCCCACGGCAACGAACCTTTGCCGGCCTGCGTTTCCGCGACCGGGATGCCATGCAATTGCGCGAACTGACGCAGCGCGGCGGTGGCTAGTCCATACAACACGCCACCACCCACCACCAGCAGCGGCCGCTTGGCATTGCGCAGCACGGTGACGGCAGCGTGCAGCTCCGCGTCCTCCGGCGCCGGTGTGCGCCACACCACCCGCGCCGGCGCAAAAAACGCCGTCGGATAATCCCAGGCAAACGTCTGCGCGTCCTGCGGCAACGCCAGAGTGACCGGACCGCACATTGCGGGGTCCGTCAGCACCTGCACCGCCTGCGGCAACGCCGTCAGCAACTGCGCCGGATGCACAATGCGATCGAAAAAGCGCGACACCGGCCGAAAGCAATCGTTGGCGGTGATCGTGCCATCCTCGAAATTCTCGACCTGCTGCAACACCGGATCGGGTGCGCGTGACACGAAGGTATCGCCGGGCAGGAACAGCACGGGCAACCGATTCACATGCGCCAGCGCTGCGGCCGTCAGGAGATTGGTGGCCCCGGGCCCGATGGATGTCGTGCACGCCATCATGCGACGGCGAAAGTGCGCCTTGCCGTAGGCAATCGCCGCGTGGGCCATCGCTTG
>JBDTTY010000409.1:0-3145 GCA_040007975.1 Betaproteobacteria bacterium
TTGGTCGCGCGTGGCGCACGGGCGGCAGGCATGAAGCCCATCGCGGCGGGCGTGGCGCCACCGGAGGCGTGCAACGCCGATGTGGCCGCACTGGCCAACGCCGATGGTTTGGCCTTGGCAATGCGCGATCGCAATCCCTATTCGTTCGCGGCGCCGATCGCGCCCCATCTTGCCGCCAGAGACATTGACGTCGACATCGATCTCGAGGTGATTGCAGCCGCGTGGCAGCGGCTGGGCGCGACGGTCGATTGCATTGTCGTCGAAGGTGCCGGCGGCGTGCTGGTGCCGCTCAATGACACGCTCGATATGCTCGACCTCGCAAGCAGATTGCAGGTACCCGTACTGCTGGTCGTCGGCATGCGACTCGGTTGCATCAATCATGCGCTGCTGTCGGTCGAGGTCATTCGCGCGCGGGGGCTGACCCTTGCGGGCTGGGTGGCCAACGAGGTCGTGCCGGCCATGCCGCATTTCGAGGCCAATGTCGAAACGATTGGTGCGCGGATCGGGATATCGGCCGTCGCGGTGCTCCGGCATGGCGCCGACGTCGGCTCGGCATCTGTCGCCATGGACAAAGTAGCAGCCGACTTGTTGTCCGGTTGGCGGGACCACCAATTGCTGTAACCCTGAGGGCAATCTCGTGACCAGGCGGCGAACCGGCGCAACACTGCGCTAAAACATGCTTTGCCGGGGCGTCACGGGTTCCGGCAAGGGTCGAACCATGCTAATATTTTGTTGCTTTGCAGCGCGTTTGTCCGGCTACGGGCGCATTTGGTGCCGAAATGCATGATCGGCAACGGATTTCGGTCGTGATGCGGGCAGGCGGCGCTGTAGATTAGTGAGTCGAACGTGCGCGCTGCTTTACCACCGCTCCCTGCCGGTCTTGACTATTGCGTCGTTGCGCGAGTCCCCGACTCGCTGCCGCGGCAGCAGCGCTGGATGTTATTCGGGATGCTGGCGGCGGTCAGTCTTGGCTTGGCGATGGCGTTTGCGGTGGCAGGAGCGTGGCCAGTGCTGCTTTACTCAGTCATCGAAATCTTGTCGCTGGGTGTGGCGTTCATGATCATCGAACGACGCGCCGACGATTGGGAACGACTGACGGTGGTCGGCGACAAGGTGGTGATCGAGCAGAAGCAGGGCCAGCGACACCAGCGTAGCGAGTTCAATCGCTGCTGGTTGCGTGTCGAACTCGAACCTGGTCGTTTCGGCAAACGGGCGCGAGTCACGCTGCATAGTGGGGGAGTGGCAGTGGAATTTGGTGGTGCGCTACCGGTCGCGGAATTGCGATCGATGGCCGGAGAATTGCGGCGTTTTGCCAAATTGCGCTGAAACGGCGCAACGGCACTTGCCGATGGGCAAAGACTTTTCGAGGACAGCATGGGTCGCAAGCACAACGTAGTCGGGGCGTGGCAACACAGTACAGCGCGGGTGTTCGCGGCGCTGGCCGGCTTGGCGGGGCTCTCCGGTGCGGCGCATGCCGCCTGGGATGTCAACTTCCAGCAGCCTGTCACGCCAGTCGCGCAGCAGATGTTCGATCTCAACATCTACATCTTCTGGGTCTGTGTGGCGATCTTTGTCGCCGTGTTCGGCGTGATGTTCTACTCGATCTTCAAGCATCGTAAGTCGGTCGGACACAAGGCGGCGCAGTTCCACGAAAACACCACCGTCGAAATCGTCTGGACCGTAATTCCGTTTTTGATCCTGCTGTTCATGGCGTGGCCCGCCACCAAAACGATTCTGGCGATGAAGGACACGACCGGGTCGGATCTGACCATCAAAATCACCGGCTACCAGTGGAAGTGGGGCTACGATTACCTGCAGGATGGCTTTGGTTTTTATTCGAGTCTCGCCACCCCGCTGGCGCAGATCGAAAACAAGCAAAGCAAGGGCGCCAATTATCTGCTCGAGGTGGACCATCCGTTGGTGGTCCCCGTCGATACCAAGGTGCGTGTGATCATTACCGCCAATGACGTGCTCCACGCGTGGTGGGTGCCTGCATTCGGCGTCAAGCAGGATGCCATTCCGGGATTTGTTCGCGACTCGTGGTTCAAGGCAGAAAAGATCGGCATCTATCGCGGTCAATGCGCCGAACTTTGCGGCAAGGAACACGGCTTCATGCCGGTCGTCGTGGAAGTCAAGTCGAAGGCTGACTACGCGAATTGGGTGGCCGAACAGAAGAAAACGGCATCAGCTTCTGCGGAAGATCTCTCCAAAGTCTGGACGGAAGCGGCGCTGGCCGAATTGGGCGCCAAGGTTTTTGCTGCCAATTGCGCCGCTTGTCACCAGGCGAACGGTAAAGGCGTGCCCGGCGCCTTTCCGGCGCTCGACGGCTCGAAGATCGTCAACGGGCCGCCGGAAGCGCAATTGGCACTGGTTCTCAATGGCAAGACCGGCACCGCGATGGCGTCGTTCAAGCAGCTCTCCAACACCGAAATCGCTGCCGTGATCGCCTACACGCGTACCGCCTGGGGCAATAAGGCCGACCAGTTCGTCCAGCCCTCGGAAGTGAAAGTGGCGCGGAAGTAATCCGCGCACCGGCACCCACTTGCAGTCAGCCCTACCGATCATCGCCAGGAGCAAGCAATGAGCAGCATTCCCCACGATCACGCCGCAGGCGCCGGCCACGAGCACGATCACGCGCACGATCACCATCCTTCGGGGTTGATGCGGTGGGTCACCACCACCAACCACAAGGACATCGGGACGATGTACTTGTTGTTCGCGTTGACGATGTTCTTCGTCGGCGGCGTGATGGCGCTGACGATTCGCGCTGAATTGTTCCAGCCCGGACTGCAGATCGTGCATCCGGAGTTCTTCAATTCGCTGACCACGCTGCACGGCCTCATCATGATTTTCGGCGCGATCATGCCGGCCGCGGTGGGCTTCGCGAACTGGATGATTCCGCTGATGATCGGTGCCCCCGACATGGCGTTTGCGCGAATGAACAACTGGAGTTTCTGGTTGTTGCCGCCTGCGGCGATCATGCTGATCGGTTCGTTCTTCGTCCCCGGTGGCGCTGCTGCCGGAGGCTGGACGCTATACCCGCCGCTTTCGGTGCAAGGCGGCATGGGGCTTGATCTGACGATCTTCGCAATCCACATCATGGGCGCGTCGTCGATCATGGGCTCGATCAACATCATCACGACGA
>JBDTTY010000410.1:0-3131 GCA_040007975.1 Betaproteobacteria bacterium
AGTGGCGCCATTGGCTACCTTTTCCTCAACGGCAAGCGCCTGGGCAACTTGAGTGCGATCGAGGCCATACCGAATCAGTCCATCATCGATTTCAATGCCGCGGAAAAGTCCGTACTTGGCGAGAGCATCGCCGGCGAGATCATCTGGAACGCAGGGACGCGCGATGGCGTCGATGGCAAGGTGCAACTGACGTGCCGCACCAAGAGCCTGGCCGATTGCTTTATCGCCCGGTTCGGGTGGATCGGCGATCGCGTCTCCCTTGAGGATCAGGTTGCCAATGCCGCGTTCGTCGAGATGAACATGACGACGAGCGAGGGCTACAAGAAGCTGTATCCCAGAGGGAAGGAGTTGTTCCCGGTCCGGTATGCGCATCCTAATTGTGGCCCGGCGAACAAAACGTGTGTTCAATCGGGCGGCAACGCCGATCTCACCGAGTTGGATATCGATCGGATGGCCGAATACGGACGTTGGCTCGGCAATCCCACACGCTCCGAGTTGAAGGTTGCCCTGCCCGAGGTGATCGCCGGTGAGAAAATCTTTCGACGGGTCAACTGTGATTCGTGTCATGTGATCAAGAAAATCGACATCGTTCCGGAAGATACGATGCTGAACAAGGCTGCGCGCGACCGCTTGACGACGCGCGTCGCGCAACCAGCAAGCCCGTTCCTGTCTTATATCGGGACGGATTTGCTGATGCATGACATGGGCTATCTGTCGCAGTTGGCGGACGCGAGCCAGTCGATTCGCGACAAGGACGGTGTCGTATTGCCGACGTACCGCAACTACATGCAAAAGATTCGCACACCTCCCTTGAAGGGCCTGCGCTTCAATCGCTTCGTGACCGAGTCCCACAAGAATACGAAGATCGCCGGGGATCCGGCGTGTGACTTCCTGTTGCACGACGGGCGGGCTTGCGACGCCATCGAGGCCGCCTTCCTGCACGACGGTCCGGCGATCAAGAAGCTGGGGGTCATCGAGGGGTTGAACGGCTTGACTGCCACCGAAGTTCTTCAACTTCGCGCGTTCCTGTATTCGCTATGACCCGCGGCACGAGTTGCATTGATACCCGTCGCCCCGGACCTGGCCGCCATGGGAGGCGTGCAGCCACGCGGCGAACTGCATTGATGGCACTGTTGGCGTCGGCGATGACAGGTGCGGCGCTGGCGCAAGGAACGCCGGCACCGATGCGTGAGGACATTCGCTGGTCGGTGCGTGCCGAGGCGCTGTTCGCGAGGTTGAAGAGCAGCCCGACGCCGGTGCCCATCATCACCGACAGCTATGTCAACGCGCCCGGCGTCAACGTGCTGTTGGGCGGCGGCACGGTCGACACCAATCCCAATGCCGGTTTCAGGATCACGGGCACCTATCGCGTGGACAGCCGGATCGGTGTCGAGCTCAGCGGCTTTTACATTCCAACGCGCACGACGTCGGGCAGCGTGAGCTCCACCGGCCAGCCAGGCTCCATCGACCTGTACCTACCCTTCTACGACGTTTCAATCAATCGCGAGAACGTCACGGAGATATCCTACTGGCCCGAGTATCGGGGCAGCGCGCAGGCGACGCTGTCCAACAACCTGAGGGGCGGCGAGGTCAACATGACATGGGCGCTGCCGCCGCAAAACGCATGGCGCGTCGACATGCTCGGCGGAATCCGGCTTCTGCAATTGCGCGAGTCGTACACGATCACCACCAGCAGCCCGTACAACCCGCCCAACCCCGTCGACATCTGGAATACCACCGATTCATTCGATGCGCGCAATCGCTTCGTGGGCCTGCAGGTGGGCGCGCGTGCAGCGTACGACCGGGGCCCGTGGGTCGGAACCGTCAGCGGCAAGTTGGCACTTGGCACGATGCAGCAGCGTGTCTCGGTCAACGGCTTCCTCGAGACCAACGACTACAACAACTACGGGGCCACGCAGACTTTCCCCGGCGCGTACTTCGCGCTTCCAACGAACAGCGGTGACCACTCGCGCAACACGTTCGCGGTGGTACCGGAGATCGCGCTCAATCTGGGCTATCGGCTCACCTCGCAAGCCACCGTCTTTGTCAGTTACTCGTTGCTTTATGCCAGCAACGTGGCGCGTCCGGGCGAGCAGATCAGTCGCAACATCAATCCGACCCAGAGCGTGTCATACGGCAACGATCCACCTACCACGCTGGTTGGTCCCGCGCAACCATCATTCAATTTCAACACGACCGATTTTTGGGCGCAGACGCTTGCCATCGGATTGGCGTACCGCTTCTAGCGCATCGTCGCCGTCGCCGACTCCATCTAAAAAGAAGACACCCATGCAACTGCATGAACTTGACACGCCGTGCCTTGTGCTTGACGAGGCACGCATGGCGCACAACATCGCTCGCATGCAGGGGCACATGAATGCACTGGGCGTGTCATTCCGCCCGCACGTCAAGACCTCCAAGTGCCTCGATGTCGCGCGTCGGCAGCGCGATGCCGGCGCACGCGGCATCACCGTGTCGACGCTGAAGGAAGCGGAAGAGTTCTTTGACGGCGGCTTCGACGACATCTGCTACGCCGTGGCCCTCGCGCCGAACAAGATGGAACGCGCGCTGTTACTGCAAGGGCGCGGTTGCAAGCTGCGCCTGGTGGTCGATTCGCTTGCCGGCACCGAGTCGTTGCTTGCCGCGGCGGCGCACGCGGGGATTCGACCGCAAGTGCTCATCGAAGTGGATGTCGACGGACATCGTGCGGGCGTTGCCGTGGAGTCGCTCCTGCTCGTTGAAATCGGCCAGCGCCTGCAGGAAGGCGGTGCCGAGCTGCTCGGCGTGATGAGCCATGCCGGCAGCTCCTACGAATGCTCGACGGCAGAGGAACTCCAGCGCGTCGCCGAGCAGGAACGCGCGCGCAGCGTGCGGGCCGCCGAACGACTGCGTGCCGCCGGCCTGCCGTGCACGGTCGTCAGCGTCGGCTCGACGCCGACCGCATTGGGCGCCACGCAATTGCAGGGCGTGACCGAGGTGCGCGCCGGCGTCTACGTGTTCTTCGATCTCGTCATGGCTGGCACCAGCGTGTGCAGCGTCGACGAGATCGCGTTGTCGGTGCTCACCACTGTCATCGGGCATCAACCCGAACGCGGCTGGATTATCGTCGACGCCGGATGGATGGCGCTGAG
>JBDTTY010000411.1:0-3125 GCA_040007975.1 Betaproteobacteria bacterium
ATCCGCTGGGCGTGGCCGAGGCGTTTCGCCGCGCATTTCCGGGCGGCGAGCGCGTGCGACTGTTGCTCAAGATCGGCAACCTCGAGTATCAGCCCGATCTTAAAGCTCAACTGGCGGCGCTCGTGCGCGACGACCCGCGCATCACACTGCTCGATGGCTACCTCGCGCGTCCGGTGCTGTGGACGTTGATGGCGAGCGTCGATTGTTTCGTGTCGTTGCATCGCGCCGAAGGCTTCGGGTTGGGCATGGCCGAGGCCATGGCGTGCGGCAAGGCGGTGATCGCCACCGGCTGGTCGGGCAACGTAGATTTCACGCGCGTGGACAACGCGCTACTGGTCGACTATCGGATCAACGAACTGCAGCAGGACATGGGGCCGTATCGGCGTGGCCAACACTGGGCGGAACCCGACCTCGACATGGCGGCGCAATACATGCGCAACGTAGCGACATCACCCTCGTTGCGCGAACGATTGCGCCAACGCGGCCTGGCGACGGTGGCGGACGAGTTGTCGCCGGCAGCACAGGCGGCGATGGTGCGCACGCGATTGGCGACGATTCACACCATTCTCGATGCGCAGCGGACGTGATATCCGCTGGGCGTTGGCCGTCGCTCAGTACGTCGTGCGCGGGCGGAAATAGTCGACGCGATCGATCGACGCGATCGGTACGTCCTTGACGTCCACACCTTGCAGCAACTTGAGCGGAATAGACGTGCCGGCGCCACCGCGCGCCCACACCTTGCGATAAAACTCGGGCTGCGAACGCACCCCTTCACCGCCGACGCCCAGAATGATGTCCCCGGCCTGAATGCCGGCCTGGTCGGCAGGTCCGTCGGGGGACACGCGGCTGACGACCAGGCGACCCTGTACCTCATCAGTGGCCAAGCCAAGCCACGGCCGCGCGGGACCCGACCGGCGACCCGCCTTGACCAGGTCCGCGATGATTGGCTTCAACAGATCGATCGGCACAAACATGTTGCCCGGCACCCTGGGCTCCTCGAGCGTCGCATCGCGTACGATCAGCGAACCGACACCCAGCAGCTTGCCCTCCTTGTCGAGCAACGCGGCACCGCTCCAGTTGAGCGTGGGTGGGCTCGTGAAGATCGCCTGGTCGAGCGCGTATTCCCAACTGCCGGAGAACGGACGCTTGCTGACCACGAATGCAAACGAAATGGCATCATCGCCGGTGGATGCGATCATCACCGGTTCGCGCTCGGCCAGCCTGGTCGAATCGCCGAAGGCGACGGGCTTCACATCGAGGGGCGTGAGCGTGCGAACGAGGCCGAATCCGGTGGCATGATCGTAGCCGACAACCTCGGCGGCCAACGTGCGCCCCTTGTTATCCGTGACCGTGACTTCTTCGGCCTCAACGATCAGATAGCCGATGGTCAGGATCAACCCCTTGTCGCCGACAACGACGCCGGTGCCCTCACGTTCCGGCCCGAGCGACGCCGAACTGCGTGCGTCCGGTGTCGCATGAACTTTGACCTTGACGATCGCGGCAAAGAGCTTGTCCGCGTCGACGTCAATGGTGGGCTTCTTGGCGGCGAGCGCGGATTTGGTTTGGGCCATGGTCGGCTGCGGCAACGCGGCCGCGATCAGCATGACCAACGCGATGGCAGTTGCGGCTGCCCATCGGGGGGCTAAGCTTCGAACTGATGTCATCACAAACTCCCGCTATGGAGTGGCGGACGATGAGGCGCCGGTCCGCGCTGGCAGGGCGACGAAGGCACAGCGCCGACTGGCGCACTGTTTTCCGCACTGCAACTATAGCGCGCTGCCGGGCACGCGCAACGGGATTCTGCTGGACAGTCAAGGCAGTCGCATCGAGTGTTAACCGCATGGTGAATTGCGCCCGAGATTCGTATAATCGTACGCGTACCAAGATCGCGCTTGCGCGACTCGCAAGTCTCAACCGTGTGCCCAGTCGGCGTCCCACTTGGGATGGCGAACACGGCTCTATCCGTCATCCAACTGCAGAGTTCATGAAAACCATTCCCGCCGCCAAGCTCATCGATCTCGTTGCCGCCATCATGCAAGCAGCAGGGTCCGCGCCAGACGAAGCACGCACCATTGCGCGCCGACTCGTCGACTCCAATCTCGTCGGGCACGATTCGCACGGCGTGTTGCGCGTTGGCAAGTATCTTGAATGGGTCCACGAGGGTTGGTTGAAGCCCAATACGCCGCCCACGATCGTGTTCGACAGCGACACGATCGCCATTGTCGATGGCAATCGCGGGTTCGGGCAGACCACGGGCGAATTCGCCATGCAGCTCGGTATTCGCAAGGCGGCGCAAAAGGGCATCGCGATGATCGGACTGCGCAATTGCGGTCACCTTGGCCGACTTGGCGATTGGGCCGAAATGGCGGCGGCGGCGGGACAGGTCTCGCTGCACTTTCTCAACACGTCAGGGGCGCAGCGGGTTGCGCCTTTCGGTGGGGGCGATCGTCGTCTGTCGACCAACCCGCTGGCGATCGGCGTACCCCTCGCGGGAAGCGATCCGGCCATCCTCGACATCACGACGTCCACCGTGGCGGAGGGCAAGCTGATGGTGGCGATGAACAAGGGCGAGCAGGTTCCGCCAGGCTGGATCGTCGACAAGCATGGCGCCCCCACCACCGATCCCAAGGATTTTTATGACGGTGGCGCGCTGCTGACCATCGGTGCGCACAAGGGATCGGGTTTGTCGATCCTGACCGACCTTTTAGCCGGCGCCATTTCCACCGGCCGCAGTTCGGATCCGACCGACACGGTGCTGCGCAACAACATGCTGTCGATCTTCATCGCCCCTGCGGTCTATGATGTCGAAGGCGGCGTGCTGGAGGAGGCGCGTCGCTTCGTTGATTACGTCAAGGCGTCGCCTCCGATTACGCTGGGGCAGCCGGTGCTTGGACCCGGGGATGTCGAACGAAACACGCGCGCGGCACGATTGGCCGGTGGCGTACCGATCGATGACAAGACCATGGCGGATCTGATCGAGGCGGCGAAATCCGTGGGTATCGACACGCTCCAAGCGGAATCGATTTTGCGTTGAAGCGCGGTTGGCAGTGCACGTTGCCGTGTGCTGCCAAACATCTGATTGTGGATGCTGCTGTTTTAGGGTCGATCCCGTGTCCAAGGTGCTC
>JBDTTY010000412.1:0-3124 GCA_040007975.1 Betaproteobacteria bacterium
GTGCTTTGCAGCGGTGCGTGCGTTCTACTTCATCGCCTTGTTGACGTAGTCCGCCGTCACGCTGGTGGAATAATCCTTGGCAACGTCCTGCACGCGACCCTGTTCCTTCAGGAACTTAGCGGTTTCGGTCAGCGCTTTCGCCGCGCCGCCAGCAGCGCCGCCGCCGAGCCAGGTGTTGGATGCCTGCTGTTGCAGCGAAGGGAATGCATACAGGCCCATCGTGGCAGGGACGTCCTCGGGCTTGGCGCCGGACCACTTGGCTACCGCTGCCACTTTGGCCGGGTCGCTGGTGAAAGCCTTGGCGTTCGCACGATAATCGCTGTCTGCCTTGGCCGCCGCCTTGACCAGCGCCACCAGGAAGTCGGTGTTGTCCTTGGCCCATTTTTTCGAGACGACCAGTCCGTCGAACGTGCACTTGCCCTTGGCGCACAACTCGCCGGACGTGACCAGCACCTTGCCGTTCTTCTTGGTCGTGGCGAGCGCCGGGTCCCAGATGAACGCGCCGTCGATGTCGCCGCGTGCCCATGCCGCCGCGATTTCAGGTGGCCGCATGTTGAGCACCTGCACATCGGCGGGCTTCAGGCCGGCGAGTTCCATGGCGTAGAGCAGGTGGAAGTGGCTCGTGGACACGAACGGCGTGGCGATCTTCTTGCCTTTCAGGTCGGCCATCTTGGTGATGCCCGAGCCGTTGCGAACCACCAGCGCCTCGGCGGCGCCGATGTCCTCGAGAATGTAGAAGACCTCGACGTCGAGGCCCTGGCTGATGGCCGCGGCAATCGGTGAGCTGCCCGCCTCGCCGATTTGCACGTCGCCGGAGGCCATTGCGCGAATCACGTCACCGCCACCGCCAAATTGACGCCAGTTGATCTTGTAGCCGGTGGCCTTTTCAAGCTCGCCCTGCGCCTGCACCCAGCGAAACGGAATCACCATGTCCTGATACGCAAACGTCACCGTCTTTTGGGCCCACGCCGGCATGGCGGCGACCACTAGGAGTGCCGCGCCTGCCAGCCATTTGCTCAATTGCTTGATCATGCTGATCTCCGGATGCGAATTGATGCGATTGAAGGGTGTCGGGGTTACAGGGCTTGCAACGTCTTGCGCAGAATTTCGGTGATCGTGTCGATGTGGCTGCGGTCGGCAATCAGCGGCGGCGCGATGATTGCGCAGTCGCCGGTGGTCTTCAAATGCAGTCCATTGTCGAACAGCATTTTCTGGAACACGTGACCGCGCTTGCCCGGTGTGCCATCGAGATGCAGATCGATGGCGGCCATCATCCCGTAGCCGCGGATATCGGCGACGACCGGCACGTCCTTCAAGCCGAAAATGGCGTCCTGGAAGTACGGCGACAGCGCACGACCACGTGCAAACAGGTCTTCATTCTTGTAGATGTCGAGTGTGGCAAGACCCGCCGCACACGACGCCGGATGGCCCGAGTACGTGTAGCCGTGGAAAAACTCGATGGCACCATCCGCCGCGGCACCCATGATCGTGTCGTGAACGCGCTCGGAGGTGGCGACCGCGCCCATCGGTTGTGCGCCGTTGGTGATGGCCTTGGCCATCGTCATCAGGTCCGGGGTGACGCCGAAGCTCTGCGCAGCAAACGGCTGACCGGTGCGACCGAGGCCGGTGATCACTTCGTCGAACACCAACAGAATGCCGTTCTGGTCGCAGATTTCGCGGAGACGCTGTAGATAGCCGACTGGCGGAACGAGGCATCCGGTGGACCCGGCAATCGGCTCGACGAAACAAGCCGCAATGTTTTCCGCCCCGTATAACGCGACGAACCGCTGCAGGTCTTCCGCCAGCGCTGCACCGTGTTTGCCCTGGCCCCGTGTGAACACGTTTTCTGGCAGATGCGTATGCCGCATGTGCGCAATGCCCGGCAACGTCGGTCCGAACTTGCGGCGATTGTTGGCCATGCCGGACAGCGAGACACCACCGAAGTTGACGCCGTGGTAGGCCCGCTCGCGCGAGATAAACATGTTGCGCCCGCCCTGGCCGCGCGCCTGATGGTAAGCCAGCGCGATTTTCATCGCGGTGTCGACGGCTTCGGACCCCGAGTTGACGAAGAAGATGCGATTCAAGTCGCCCGGCGTCAGTTCAGCCAGACGGGTGGCAAACTCGAATTGCTTGGGATGGCCGCGGGTGAACGGTGCGATGAAATCGAGTTGGCGCAACTGCGCGCTGACCGCATCGGCAATTTCCTTGCGACCATGACCGGCGGCGCAACAAAAGAGACCCGACGCGGCGTCAATCAGTTGTCCGCCTTGGTCGTTCCAGTAGTACATGCCCTCGGCGCGCACGATCATCTTGGGGTCGTGTTTGAATTCACGGTTGGACGTGAACGGCATCCAGAGCTCGTCGAGCGAAATCTGACGTGTGGCGGCCTGGTCTTGCAACGTGAGTTCGGCGTGGCCCATCGTGTTCTCCTGAATAGGGGCGCGGCGGTTACGGCTAAAGGATAAAGTGTACGCCGAAGCAACGCCGATTTGGATGCCTTTGTGGCCCACCGGGCGCCGACGGGGCGAGCGGCAACGGGTCGGCTGCACCATCACGCATCATCATGTCGGTGACCCTCACTACGGAGAAATTCCATGCGGATCGGCGTGCCCAGGGAAATCAAGGTTTTCGAACACCGGGTCGGGCTCACGCCCGCATCGGTGCACGAATTTGTGGCGCATGGTCATGCCGTGGTGGTGGAGCACGATGCGGGCATCGGCATCGGCATGGGTGACGATGCCTATGTTGCCGCCGGCGCGCGGATTGCTGCGGATGCCGCCGCCGTGTTCGCCGCCGCCGACATGATCGTCAAGGTGAAGGAGCCGCAACCAGTCGAATGCGCACGGTTGCATGCCGGCCAGATCCTGTTCACCTACCTGCATCTCGCACCGGATCCGGAACAGACGCGTGCGCTGGTAGCCAGCGGTGCGGTGTGCATTGCCTACGAAACGGTCACGTCGGCCACCGGCGGATTGCCGCTGCTTGCCCCGATGTCGGAAGTGGCCGGGCGCATGGCGGTACAGGCCGGCGCGTACTTCCTCGAGAAGCCCCATGGCGGCAAAGGCATCCTGTTGGGCGGCGTGCCGGGCGTGGCACCGGGCCGCGTCGTGATCCTGGGCGGTGG
>JBDTTY010000413.1:0-3101 GCA_040007975.1 Betaproteobacteria bacterium
TGGGCACCGCGTCGACGATGGCCTCGATGGTCGAGGCGCTGGGCATGGGCCTGCCCACCAATGCGGCCATTCCCGCCGTGGATTCGCGCCGCAAGGTGCTGGCACGGGAGGCGGGGCGGCGCATTGTCCACATGGTGCACGAGGACCTGCGGATGTCGCAGATTCTCACCAAGGAAGCGTTCGAGAACGCGATCATGGTCAATGGCGCCATCGGTGGATCCACCAACGCCGTCGTGCATCTGCTGGCCATCGCGGGCCGTATGGGCATCAAGCTGTCGCTCGACGATTGGGATCGCCTGGGCCGTGACGTGCCGTGCCTCGTCAACCTGATGCCTTCGGGCAAATACCTGATGGAAGATTTTTACTACGCCGGCGGCCTGCCGGTGGTGATCAAGGAGCTCGACAAGTACCTGCACAAGAAGGCGCTGACGGTCAACGGCAAGACGCTCTGGGAAAACAGCAAGGACGCGGCCAACTACAACACCGACGTGATCACGCCGATCGCCAAGCCGTTCAAGCCGCTCGGTGGCATTGCAGTGCTGCGTGGCAACCTGGCGCCCGATGGCTGCGTGTTGAAGCCTTCTGCCGCCACGCCGAAGCTGCTGAAACACAAGGGCAAGGCGGTGGTGTTCGAGAACATCGAGGATCTGCACGCGCGCATTGACGACCCCAAGCTCGACGTCGATCCGTCATCGGTGCTGGTGCTGAAGAACTGTGGGCCGAAGGGCTATCCGGGTTTTCCCGAGGTCGGCAACTTTGCGCTGCCCGCCAAGATATTGAAGAAGGGCATCACCGACATGATCCGCATTTCGGATGCGCGGATGTCTGGCACGGCATACGGCACGGTGGTATTGCACACGGCACCGGAAGCTGCTGCGGGTGGTCCATTAGCACTGGTGCGCAACGGGGACATGATCGAAATCGACGTGTCCAAACGCAAGATTCACCTGCACGTCTCCGACGTAGAGCTGGCCAAACGCAAACTGAAATGGAAACCGTTGCCGCCGCACGCGACGCGGGGTTGGGTTAAGCTTTACTGCGAAACGGTGCTACAGGCGGATCGCGGCGTGGATCTCGATTTCCTCGTCGGCAAATCGGGCTCCAAGGTAGGCAAGGTCAGTCACTGAGTCCCGGGAGTGGCCGCCCGCTTGTTCTTGTCGCGCTACGCATGACGCGGCGATAATCGACCAATGGCTGTCGCTCCCGATTACCTCAATCCAGGCTTGCTCGACGGTTTGCGCCGCGTGCGCATGCCGGTGGTCGACGCCACGGCCGAATCGCTGCGTGGCTATGGGCATCTCGTCGATGATCGCGATGCGTGCAAGATCGAAATCGTACGCTGGCCCGCGCGTGGTTGGCGCACCGTCGATGAAGACTCCGGCGACGAAGGGGGCACCACGCGGGGCGTGTTCGTCAGCGAATGGAAGGGCGACATCCTGTATGGTCGCAACGAGGCGGTGGGGGGGCACTATGTTCTCGCGTATGCGACGGAGCCGTCACTGGCTGATGTGACGCATTCCCGCGATCCTGCGCTGATGATGTTGTGGCATTGCAACTATCATCCGGACGGCGGGCAGTTATTTTTCCCGCTCGATCCGCAAAATTATTTCGTGCCGCTGGCATTGCCCGGCGACGACGTCCAGCCGGAAGACTTCGTGTGTTTTCGCTGCGATGGACGGCGCGGACTTTATCTCCATCCCGATGTCTGGCACGAAGGCGTATTTGCACGCGCGGGTACGCAGCGATTTTTCGACCAGCAAGGCGCCGTACATGCGCGCGTGTCCGTCGACTTTGCGCGCGAATTCGGATGCCTGCTTGAGGCTCCGCTGGATATGGCATCGAACCCGTAGGCGAGGCGTTGGCCTCGCGGCGTGCATCGCACGAGGCTGAAGCCTCGACTACCGGCCATGTCTATAAGTAACTCGTCATGGGCGCTTGCGATCCGCCAACGCATCCAGCGTGATCGTTGACGCTGCGCCGGCGACACGGGTCACGATGCGAATCGAACGGTAAACCAGCCCGGTGACGGACTGCTGCACGAACTCCACCACGCGCACCGGTGCAGCAATGGGCGTGATGCGTTTCAATACGGCGTACGGGTAGTACGCAATCTCGCTGTGGACTTTTTCGGCTTCATCGACCGCAGCGTGGACCGAATCGATCACTAGCGCATTGAGGCCCTGCAATTTGCGACGCCTGGCTTCATTCATGGTGACTCCTCTCATGCGGCGGTGACCGTTGCGAGAATGGCGGCGTAGATCGCCGCATCGCGCGCAAGTTGCATATGATGCACGCCGGCAAATACGGTGACATCGCCAGGGTTCGACTCGGGAGAGTCGCCCGGCGTCGGTGTCGGGACTCGCACCAAACCATCGCCAAGCGCCTGACTGACCGGATGTTGCGGATTGTCGGTGAGGGTGCCGACCAATCGATGGTGTCGGGCGGTCGCCAGCCAGGGTACCCATGACAGCGCGGTTACGCCGGGGGTGACGGCCGCCGTGCCACCGTCATGCAAATCCTTGACGCCGACGCTGCGGACACCAAGCAGCCGCCCGACCAGTCGCGTGACGGGATTGCGCGTGCGGGCCAGCGCCACCGTGGCACCTTGGGCAAAGCGCTCGAGGACTGCGCCATCGTGCGGCGTGCCGATATAGAACACGTGCCGGACCAGCGACAACCACGACGCGCCAGCGTGGGCGCCATGTTCGCACGCCGAGCGAATCACCAAGCCACCCATGCTGTGGCCGATCAGCACGATGCTGTCGATCGCCGATGGATACGCGGCGACCAACGCCGTCATGTGTTGGTCAAAGGCGGCACCATTTTCCGCGATGGGCATACCGGTGTTGTAACGCACGGCAAACGGCGTGAAGCCGGCATCCTGCTGCAACTTGGTGGCGTAGGTGGCATTTGTCGGGGCAAAGTGCCATACGTCTTCGTTGCAGCACCATCCGTGCACGAGTACCACGAGCTTTCTCGTGAGCACAGGCTGTGCCGTGCACAACGCATACGCGTTGAGTGCAAGCGGCTGGCCGTCCTGCACAAGCGCCATCGGTATGGCCAGCCCGTTGCCGCCACGATCGAGATAGTCGCCAACGACG
>JBDTTY010000414.1:0-3091 GCA_040007975.1 Betaproteobacteria bacterium
CCGAGCTCGCAGGCATCAGGATGCGAGTGCTGCACTTCATGGTGTTGCCCTCTCGATGGTGCGAATGATTGCATCCCGGCGGACCTGATGCGGCAATGCCGGTGCGTGGTGCGGCGCAGGGCACCATCTCGTGTGATAACCGGTTGGTTAATTAGCATACCTGCGGGCGGGCCCGGAAGGCAAGCCGGCGTGCACGCTGTTTTTTACTGCATGCAGGCTGGCACAGCCATCGATTCATCGAGCCAGATACCCCAGCACCAGATCGTTGATGTGGGCGAGGCGCTCGGCCTTGGCGCGGGTGGCCAGAAGGTCCCGTCCGAAAATGGTCGAGAGCGTGTGATTGTTCGACAGGTAAAAGTAGCCCAGCGCCGCAATCGACACATAAAGTTGCACCGGATCGACGCCCTTGCGAAACACCCCGTCCGTGACGCCGCGGGACAAGACCTCGGATAGCGTCGCAATCAATGGCGAGTGCATGGCGCGGATTTTTTGCGACCGTTTGATATGCAGGGCGCGATGCAGGTTCTCGCTGTTGAGAAGCGTCATGAACTCCGGATGCGCGAGGTAGTAGTTCCATGTGAAGTCGATCAACTGGCGCACGCCGGCGACCGGGGGGAGGTCGGCGAAATGCAGGCTCTGTTCCTGATTGCGGATATGTTCGTACGCCCGCTCCAGCACAGCAAGGAACAAGGCTTCCTTGGCGCCAAAGTAGTAGTAGAGCATCCGCTTGTTGGTTTTGGCGCGTTGGGCGATACGATCGACGCGCGCGCCGCCAAGACCCTGGCGCGCAAACTCGGCAGTGGCGGCGTCGAGAATCGCTGCTCGCGTGCGCTCGGCATCGCGCGTGGGGCGTGCGGGTTTGGCGCTCAACTTGGGAGCGGTTGCAGGTCGGGCCAGGACGGACATGGCGCCGATGTTAACCATCGGGTTACTTCGACACAAGCCGCAACAGCGGCTTGTGTCGCCGCATTCGACGATGTCGCTACCTCAACGTCAGCGCGTGAGTCCGATCGCTGCCATCACTGCGCGGAAGAAAAGCGCAATCACGCCAACCGCCAATACGCCGCCAAGCCACAACAGCAATAGCCAACCGAGACGTCGCGACCAAAGGCGCCCGGGCGTCGCGGGGGAAACAGTCGTCGACTCGCGTTTCATCAATGATAGCCGTCCGTGGCCTCCACCTTGCCGCGGAACACGTAATAGCTCCACGCGGTGTAGCCCAGGATCATCGGTATGATCAGCAATGCACCCACCAACGCAAAGCCCTGGCTTTGCGGCGGCGATGAGGCTTCCCAGATCGAGATCGACGGTGGCACGATGTTGGGCCACAGGCTGATGCCAAGACCGCTATAGCCCAGAAAGACAAGTGCCAGCGTCAACAGGAACGGACCGGCATGCGGCGCCCCGCGCAATGAACGCAACAGTTGCCATACCGTCAGCACGACGAGGACGGGCACCGGCGCAAACCACAGGAAGTTGGGCCACGTAAACCAGCGTTGTGCGATGTAGTCGTGGGTTAGAGGCGTCCACACGCTGATGATGCCGATGGTGCCCAGCAGTGCCCAGATCAGCGGTCGCGCAAGTTCCTTCATTCGCATCTGCAACGAACCGCTGGTCTTGAAGATCAGCCACGTGCAACCGAGCAATGCATACGCCACCACCAATCCCAGACCGGTGAAAATCGAGAACGGTGTGAGCCAATCAAGCACGCCTCCGGCAAAACTGCGGCCTTGCACGGCGATACCCTGCACAAAGGCGCCCAGCGTCGCCCCTTGAAAGAACGCCGCCGCGATCGATCCGCCGATGAACGCCTTGTCCCACCAGTGGCGGCGCTGATCACTGGCCTTGAAACGAAATTCGAACGCGACGCCGCGAAAGATGAGTCCCATCAGCATGAACATCAGCGGCAGATAACACGCGCTGAGAATGATGGAATACGCGAGCGGAAAGGCCGCCAGCAATCCGGCGCCCCCCAGCACCAGCCAAGTCTCGTTGCCATCCCAGACCGGTGCGACCGTGTTCATCATCACGTCGCGGTCGACCCTTTCGGCAAAAAACGGATACAGGATGCCGATGCCAAGGTCGAAGCCATCCATCACCACGTACATCATCACTCCGAACAGGATGATCACGGCCCACAGCAGCGGCAGGTCAAAGCCCATGGTGCCCTCGCGTCGCGTGAATCATGGCGCTGCCGGATCCGGTACTGCGGATATCGGACGCATCGGAGTGCGCGTTTGACCGGGTCCGCCCGACACCGGGGTGTGCGCATCGGGCGCGGCCGGGCCGGCTGCGATCAACCGCACGACGTAGTACGCGCCGGCGCCGAATACGGCGAAGTACACGACGACGAACAAGGCGAGCGTGATCAGTAGTGGAACGGGTCCATGTGCGGACACGCCGTCGGCGGTGCGCATCACGCCGTAGACCACCCACGGCTGACGGCCGATTTCCGTCGTGAACCAGCCAGCGAGAATTGCGATGAGTCCCGTGGGGCCCATCAGCAACGCCATCCACAGCAAGGGTCGCAACGTATACAGACGTTTGCGCCAGCGCGCCCATGCGGACCAGAGGCCAAGCATGATCATCAACACGCCAAGCCCAACCATCACTCGAAATGACCAGAAAACAATCGTCGAATTGGGTCGGTCGCGCGGCGCGAACTCCTTCAGGCCCTTGAATTGTCCATCCCACGAGTGCGTGAGAATCAGGCTGCCGAGATGTGGAATGTTCAAGGCGTACAGCGTCTTCTCCTGCGCCATGTCGGGCCAGCCGATCAGCGTCAGCGGTACTGCTTCGCCCGGCGTGTTATGCCAATGGCCTTCGATCGCCGCGATCTTCGCGGGCTGATGCTGCAAGGTGTTGATCCCGTGAAAATCGCCGATCATCGCCTGCAGCGGTGCCACCAGCAGCAACATCCACATGGCCATCGACGTCATCGTGCGAATGGCGTCGTCATTGCGCCCGCGCAACAGATGCCACGCACCCGAGGCGCCCACGATGAGGGCAGTGGCGAGGAACGCCGCCACGCCCATGTGTGCCAGACGGTACGGAAACGACGGATTGAAGATCACGTCGAACCAGTCGACCG
>JBDTTY010000415.1:0-3077 GCA_040007975.1 Betaproteobacteria bacterium
GTTCGGAGACGCCGCGATACGCGAGAAACTCGAGCGCAATACGATGACCGCTGCTCAGCCGCCGCTTGGACCGCAGGCCTTCCGGGCCTTTCTTGCGCAAGACGTCAAAAAATGGGAGAAACTGGTGCACGACGCAGATATCAAGTTGGAATAGGTCTGCGCAAGCCTGACCCGCCACTGCGACTCTGTTGCGTAAATCCACTTTCGAAACTTCAATTCCTATGTCCCACATTTTCGTCACCGGCGGTTGCGGTTTTCTTGGAGCCGCGTTTGCGCGGCGTGCCCGCGCGGCCGGACATCGGGTGACCACAGCGGACATCCTGCCGGCCGCCGATCGGATCCTCGACGCGGCCAGCACGGACGCAGTGGAAGCGTTGGTGGCGGAATTAAAGCCCGAGGCCATCGTGCATCTCGCCGCAGGCCTCACCGATGCCGGCGAGCGCGATCCGATTGCCGCCACGCGACTCAATGCGTTGGGCACGGCCGCGATTTTCACCGCCGCAGAACGTGCGGGAACGGGGCGCGTGATCTATGCGAGCTCGATTTCTGCGGTCGGCCCCACTGAGGGTCGAGTCGGTGATTTCGCGCGCCTCAATCCGGGCAACGTCTATGGCGCCACCAAGGCATTTGCGGAGCATTTGGCGCACGCGATGAGCACACGCGCTGGGGCACCCGCGTATCTCGGCTTGCGCTTTGGCTATGTCTATGGACCCGGTCGCGTGCGCGGCTGGGTGGAAGTGCAGGCATTGATCGAGCGCGTCGCGGCTGGCGAACGGACCATTGCCTTTCCCGACTATCCCGACGCGATGGACTGGACCTGGATCGACGACGCGGCCGAGGTCCTTTTGCACGCTATCGAGCGTCCGTTGCCGCGTTGCGCAGTAGTCAATGTCGTCGGCGACAAGCGGCCAGTGCGTGATGCGATGGCGCATCTCAAGCTACGATTTCCCGATCTGGTGGCAACGCCCGTCCCCGCCCGCACTCCACCTGCCGCGTGGGGGCTCGTCAACGACGGGATCGTCGCCTTGCTTGGAATTGCGCCGACCACGACACTCGAGCAGGGCATTGATCGGATGCTCGCGCTGCCAACGATGCATACGCCATGACAGCCACCTGCTTTCGCAACGCCATGATTCTGGACGGCACGGGTGCCGCACCCTACGCCGGCGACCTGCTGGTCGACGGCAATCGCATTGCCGTGGTGCTGCCACCAGGACGCGCACCGACGACACCCGCCGGCCAGGTCATCGAGTGCAACGGCGCCACGCTGATGCCCGGCCTGATCGAACCGCACTCGCATTTGTCGTTTGTCGATCAAGCCTCGCCATTGGCATTTCACACCATCCCGGTGGAAGAGCATTTGCTGCTGACCTTGAAGCACGCCAAGTTGTATCTCGATAGCGGCTTCACCGCGTGCTTTTCGGCGGCAGCCACCAAGCCGCGTCTCGACATCGTCGCCCGCAATGCGATTGATGCCGGCCAGTTTCCCGGACCGCGCACGCTGGCGGCCAGCGTCCAGTTCACGGTGACCGGCGGCGTGGGCGATCTGCGCCAGATGCACCTCGATCCGGGCGAGGCGATGTACACGTTGCCCTGTGACGGACCGGACGAATTTCGCCGCGCAGCGCGCGAGGCGTGCCGCGAGGGTGTGGATGTGCTGAAGATCGTGCCGTCGGGCGACACATCGACGCCCGATATACCCTCGGCGCGCACGACGATGACTGAGGCCGAGATCGCAGCGGTGTGCGACGTGGCTCGCTCGCATGGACGCGTGGTGGCCGCGCATGCCCGCAGCGCGGACTCGATCAAGTTGTGCGTGCGCAATGGCGTGCAGGTGATTTACCACGCGACATGCGCCGATGAGGAAGCACGCGATCTGTTGGAGGCGCACAAAGACACGGTGTTCGTGGCGCCTGCATTGTCGGTGACGTGGACGCGCTTGCATGAAGCAGGCAAACACGGCCTGCCTTCCACCGATGCGATGAAAGCGCGAATCCAGCGCGATCTCGATCTCACGATCGAATGCATGATCGACTTGAAGCGGCGCGGCGTTCGCGTGCTTCCCGGTGGTGACTATGGGTTCAAGTGGAATCCGCATGGCAACAACGCGCGCGACCTCACTTTTTTTGTGGACCTGCTGGGTTTCACGCCGATGGAAGCGATCGTCGGCGCCACCAAGTTGGGCGGCGAGATCATGGGCATGGGCGGCGACCTGGGACAAGTGCGAGCCGGCTACCTTGCCGACCTGCTGCTGGTGGATGGCAATCCGCTCACCGACCTGCGTTTGCTGGAAGATCGCGATCGATTGCTGGTGATCATGAAGGACGGCATTTTGCACAAGCAAACGCCGTCGCGCGCGGCGGCACGGCAACGCGCCGCTGGATAAATTCGACGTCGGTAACGCGACGTCAGGAAGGCAACAACATGGACTACGGAATACGCGGACGCACGGCCATCGTATGTGCGGCGAGCCAGGGACTGGGCAAAGGCTGTGCGATGGCGTTGGCGTGCGAAGGTGTTGACGTCGTGATCAATGCGCGCGGCGCAGACGCTTTGCACGCGACGGCAGAAGAGATCCGTGCCGCCACCGGCGTCAACGTCACGGTTGTCGCAGCCGACGTTACCTCGGCAGACGGCCGCGCTGCGCTACTGGCGGCCTGCCCGAACCCGGACATTCTCGTCAACAATGCGGGCGGGCCGCCGATCGGCGACTTCCGCGACTGGGACGAGACGATCTGGCAAAAGGCGGTCAACGACAACATGATCACGCCGATCATGCTGCTGCGCAGCGTCGTCGACGGAATGATCGAACGCCGCTTTGGTCGCATCGTCAACATCACCTCGCGCTCGGTCAAGGCGCCGTTGGCGCATCTTGGATTGTCGAACGGGGCTCGCGCGGGGCTCACAGGATTTGTCGCGGGCCTCGCACGGCAGGTGGCGAAGCACAACGTCACGATCAACAATCTGCTGCCAGGACCGTTTGCCACGCAGCGGCAGACGGATGGCTTGCGCAAACTCGCCGCCAAGGCGGGGCAGGACTTCGACACATTCGCGCGCGCCCAGATGGCCGCCGTGCC
>JBDTTY010000416.1:0-3075 GCA_040007975.1 Betaproteobacteria bacterium
TCAGCATCGAAGAGTTGCATACGGAAATCGTCAGTGGCGCGATGACGGCCGAGCATCTGTTCAAGGTCAAAGCCCAACTGCTGGTACCGAAGTCCGTGGGCAACGATTCATTGCGCCATGCGCTCGAAGCGCTGGCCAACGAAATGATGGTCGACGTTGCGCTCTAGTTGATACTCTTTTCCGGCGCGCCGCTCTTGCCGCCGGCCGGGACGTTACCGCGACCGCTGATCGACACCTGACAGGATCTGCTGGTGGGCGTGCCGACACGGACGTTGCCCGGCCGGTCTGGATTTGCCGTGCGTTGCCTGGATCAGGCGGCGACGCGTGAACCTGCGTCGGCAACCGGCGAACTTCCTGCAGCGCCGGCCTGCGTGGCCAATGCGTCGTTGGCACAGCCCACGACCAGCGAGGCCAGCACACACGCCGCCATGCGCACTTCCATCGAATCAAAGCGCGTTGGCGCCACGATCGGCACGCGGGCTCCCAGCACGATACCGGCGGCGAGACCGCCGCCCATGGCGAGCATCGTGCGCATCACCATCAGCGCGCTTTCCATCGACGGGCCGATCAGCGCGTCGACGCGGCCCGCGATTTCGGACTTGATGCCTTTGGCGAGAGCAGCTTCGCCGGACAGCGCGCTGTCCGGCGCCAAGGGGCCGTCGACCACTGCGCCGCGGAACAATCCCTGCAGCGCCATCGCTTTTAACGCCACGGCGTCGGTGGTGGAGCGAAACGACGGGGCAGGGCCATCCATGGCAGCCAGCAGCGCCACGTTGGGCGCGGCGAGACCGAGTGCGATGGCCAGCTGAATCGTGTTCTGCACGATGTCGCGCTTGGCCGCGAGGTTGGGGGTGACATTCATGTGCGCATCGGCCAGCAGCATCCCGCGATTCTGGCCCGGCAGGTCCAGAAAATACGCGTGCGACAGGCGGCGCTCGGTGCGTAAATTGAACGCGGCATCCACGACTGGTCGCAGCAGATCCTCATTTGAAAGGCTACCCTTGATCAGCGCGAAGACCCGGCCGGCCCGGGCCAATTCGGCAGCCCGTTCGCCGGCCGCAGCGGGCGCGTTGTCCGGACTGTCCACGATCGGCAGCCGCGAGATATCGAGCCCCGCCTGCGCCGCCGTATCGCGGATCCGGCCTTCGGGCCCGACCAGCGTCGGATTGAGGTACCCCGCAAAGGCCCCGGACAGCGCCAATTGCAGCGATTCGCGATCGCACGGGTAAACCACGGCTGCAGCAAGCGGCGGATTGCGGCGAGCGCGCTCGACCAGCTTCTGGAAATGGGGGCGAAAAGCCATGGGTTCAGGGTGGCAAGCCCGACCCTCGATTGTCAATCGGAGCCCGACGGGAGGTGTTTCCTGCCGGGTGTCCGGTTGCGCCAAGGGGACTGTCGAGGTGGGGTGTCGTTCGTGTTGCAGTGCGGCTAGATCTTGCCCTTCCACGGCACGACCAGGCGCTCGACATAGCGCATCAGCAGATCGAACATATAGGCAATCACACCGATGACGAAAATGCCCATGATCACGATATCGGTGCGCAGGAAATTCGATGCGTTCAACACCATTTGGCCCAGTCCCGCCGTGGCGGCGACCATTTCGGCCGCGACCAGTGTGGTCCAGCCAAAGCCGATCGCGATACGCATGGAGGTCAGGATTTCGGGCATCGCGCCTGGAATGATCACGTGCCAGATCACCTGCCACTTCGAAGCCCCCATCGAATACGCCGCGTGGATCTGTTCCTGCGCCACCGAACGCACGCCGGCGCGCGCACTCATTGCCATCGGCGCGAAGCACGCGAGAAAAATCAGCAACACTTTGGCCAATTCGTCGATGCCGAACCAGATCACGATCAACGGCAGATACGCGAGTGGCGGTAGCGGGCGGTAGAACTCGATCGGTGGATCGAAGATGCCGCGCGTCACGCGCGACACGCCCATCGCGATGCCGATGGGAATGGCCGTGATGCACGCCAGAAAAAAGGCGGTGAAGACGCGAAACATGCTCCAGCCAAAATGCGTCAGCAGCGGCGCATCCGGTGTCTGCCCGGTCGCGGATTCGTAGAATCGCAACAACACATTTTCCGGACGTGGCAGGAACAACGGCGGCACCCATTTGAACCATGCGGCAATCCACCACAGTCCGATGATCGCGACGATCGTCACGATCGAGATCAGCGTACTGTTGCCTTCGCCAGGCGTGGCATAGCTTGAGACGCGTAGTTTGGGGGGCTTCATGGGTGGCGCTCCATCATTCCCCACGCGCGCCACAGTGGGCGTTTACGGCCTCGGCCTCGCGGTGATGGATCACTGCCAACACCTCCTCGCGCACGCGAATGAAGTCTGGACTCGACTTGATGGCGCGGGCGTTTCCCGTTTCGATGAAGCGGCGACCAAAATCCAGCTTGTACTCGTGCGAGATCTTTCCGGGGCGGGGTGTCATTACGATGAGGTGCGTGGCGAGGAAAAGCGCTTCTTCGACACTGTGCGTGATGAAGAACACCATCTTGCCGGTGCGATGCCACACCTGGAGGATCAATTCCTGGATGGACTCGCGCGTGAACGCGTCGAGCGCACCCAGCGGTTCGTCCATCAACATCAGCGCCGGGTCAGACGCCAGCGCGCGGGCGATGCCCACGCGCTGCTGCATGCCGCCCGATAATTCGTAGATGGCGCGTTCCGCAAAATCGGTGAGGTCCACGAGCTGCAGTTTTTCGAGCGCGATCTTGCGTCGGTCGGCAGCGGCCACGCCGCGCATGCGCAATCCGAACTCGACATTTTTCACGACGTTGAGCCATGGCATCAGCGCGTGCTTCTGGAAGACCACACCACGATCGGCGCCGGGACCCGTGACCAGTGTGCCATCAAGTTCTATGGTGCCGTCGGTGGGCGGCAGAAATCCCGCGATGCATGAAAGGAGCGTCGTCTTGCCGCAACCGGATGCCCCGATCGCGACGACAAAATCGCCATCACTGATGTCGAGGTTGATGTTGGAGAGCGCGTCGACGGTGCCGTGACGGGTACCGTAGCGTACGGAGAGTCCGCGGATGGCGAGATGCGGCAACGTGAAACTCC